>DQTU01000216.1 GCA_015662615.1 Campylobacterales bacterium
AAAGTAGTCCTTCAAGATTTTAAATCTAAATCTTAAGCTTTCTTTGCCTTCTATGAGTATCAGGGGTTTTTAGAGGTGCCCTTAAAATAATAGTCTAAGGTATTTCAATGAGTACAAACCCTTTAAAAGAGGCGGTATTGCAATTAAAAACGATTACTGTACTCTATGTAGAAGATGAATTGTCTGCAAGAGAAGAGATTGCCTATTTTTTAGAGAGTAAAGTTCAAAAACTTTATCAGGCAAAAGATGGTGCTGAGGGCTTAGCACTTTTTGAAAAATATCAAGATGAGATAGATATCGTCATAACAGATATACAGATGCCAAACATGAATGGTCTTGATATGGCTAAGCATATAAAAGAGCTTAGCATTGATATGCCAATTGTTGTTACTTCTGCATTCAATGATAGTGAGTATCTGTTTAAGGCTATAGAGATTGGCATCAGTCACTATATTACCAAGCCAGTAGACTTAATGCAGCTTATTCAAAAAAGTGCAAAAATTGCTAAAAATTTAAATTTGCAAAAAGCGTTGATTAAGACTCAAAAATCGTTAGAATATTATCAAAAAGCAATTGATGAGCGTATGCTTTTAACCAAGTGTGATGAAAATGGTGTGATTACTTATGTCAATGATAGACTAAGTTCGATGACAGGTTTTAAAGCTGATGAACTTATTGGGAGTTTTGAGTCTAAATTATGGTCTGAAGCAGAGATTAATGAAGGTAAATATGATACTCTTTTTGAAAAATTAAAAAATGAGCATTATTATCATGATGTAATTATGTATAGTACTAAAGAAGGTGCCTCTTTAGTTGTTGATTTAACAGCGTTTACTATTTTAGATGATACTAATGAGATTGAAGGGTATATCTTTATCAGAAATGATATCACTGAGCTTATAAATTATAGAAAATTATTAGAAAGCCGTCTGAATGTTAATAAACAGGATTTAAGAGAGAAAATTCACTTCTTAAGTGAGTATCAAAAAGCGCTTGATCTTGGAACAGCACTTTGTCGGATGGATATCACGGGAAAAATTACCTATGCAAATAAAACATTTATTGATCTTTTAGGTTTTGAGGGAGATGAGATTGTTGGTAATAATTACTTCAAGGTGTGTGAGTTTGGTAATGGGTCCAATAGTTCACAAGTACTCAAGCAAAATATTCACCAAAAAAAGGTTTATAATACCTCTGCACTCCATAAGTCGATTAAAGGGAAACATGTTCATTTAAGTAGCGCTTATATACCAATTTTTGATATACATCATGAGGTTATAGAGATTGTCTGTATTCATCATGATCTTACAGAGATTATTGAACTTAACCGTGAAATTCATGATACACAAAGAGAGCTTATTTACACACTTGGTGAGGTGACGGAAAATCGCTCAAATGAGACCGGAAATCATATTAAAAGAGTTGCTGAATATGCTGCAATATTAGCAAAGTATTCTGGATATGAGAAAGATGTTGAGGTTATAAAAATCGCCTCTACTATGCATGACATAGGTAAGATTGCTATAGAAGATAGTATTTTAAAGAAGCCAGGAAAATTGACCACTGAAGAGTTTACAAGAATGAAAGAGCACTCTATCATCGGTTATCATCTGTTTAAAAACTCAAAAAGACCAATTTTGCAAGCCGCTGCCATTATTGCTAAAGACCACCATGAGAAGTGGGATGGAAGTGGTTATCCTGATGGTTTAAAAGCTGATGATATCCATCCATATGGGCGTATGGTGGCGATTGCTGATGTATTTGATGCTTTGGGAAGTGATAGAGTTTACAAAAAAGCTTGGGATTTAGAGCGGATTTATGCACTTCTGAAAGAGGAGAGAGGTAAACATTTTGATCCACAATTTATTGATGTATTTTTTGAGCACCTTGATAAGTTTTTGGCAATTAGACAACAGTATGCAGATTAAAGGAATATAATGAGTTTAAAAAATATCGATAAAGCACTTTTTGAAAAATTAACCATACTTTATGTTGAAGATGATGCTCATACGAGAGAAGAGGTCTCTTTCTTTTTAAAGAGGATAGTTGGAAATTTATATACTGCAGAAAATGGGAAAGAGGGATTTGAGCTTTTTCAAAAACATAAGTTTGACATGGTAATCACTGATATACAGATGCCGATTATGAATGGTTTAGACATGGTAAAAGCAATCAGAAAATTAGATACAAAAATACCAGTTGCAGTAACCACCGCTTTTAGTGATACAGATTTTTTGATCAAAGCGATAGAGTGTGGTGTGGATAAATATATCTTAAAACCAATTGATATGATGGAGATGACAGCAGTTATCCAAAAATGCACCAGTTATGGATATATGGAGCAAAAGATTGAAGAGTTTGATAACTATTCACAATTTATTTTAAGCCAGAATGCATCTTTTATGTTTACTGTAAGTGATGGTGATTTAGACTATGCAAATACCCATTTAATGGACATGTTTGGTATTCAATCATTTGAAGAGTTATATGATAAATCACTCTATTTTTCGGAAGATCATAAACTTTATCAAAAAGAAAATTGGATTCAGTATGTCAAAGATAATGAAAACAGACAATATACGGTTGCATTGGGTAAATTGGATAAAAGATATAACTTAATCTATAGGCACTTTGATGAAATTGCTAAGAGTGTTTTTATATTTAAAGAGTCAGAAGAAAACATTCAATTAGAACTTGTGTAATAACCTTTTAATAGCTAGTTGGCTATTATCATGTTATGCAACAGATGAAACTCTTACAGTCCCTCTATCAGCAACGCGCTCTTGGATATCGATACTTTGATGATATAAAAAGTGTACCGTTTGAAAATAGTGATATAAGTGATATGCCCTCAACCCTCCCTGATTTACAAACTTATCTTAGCGATTGTTCTTTGTGTAACCTCTCTAAAAGTCGTAAACATATCGTGTTTGGTGAGGGGAATCCACAAGCGGATATTATGTTTGTGGGAGAAGGACCTGGTGAGTTGGAGGATAATAGTGGAAGACCTTTTATAGGGCGTTCTGGTGAGCTCTTAACGCGTATCATAGAAAATGTTTTGATGTTAAGACGAGAAGATGTTTATATAGCAAATATCGTCAAATGCCGTCCTTCTGCAAATCGTGCTCCGACTGAGGAGGAAGCAGATAAATGCAAGCCATTTTTAATCAAACAAATTGAGATTGTAAAGCCAAAAATCATCATTGCTTTAGGCGCAACCAGCTATAGTTATTTAACAGGTGATATGAATGCAAAGATTTCACGTGTGCGTGGCGAGATGATCAATTTTGGAACTTCTAAATTGATGCCGACATTTCACCCAAGTTATCTACTTAGAAATCCTTCGGCAAAAAGAGAAGTCATGAGTGATATGTTAAAAGTAAAGGCTATTTTATGAGAATTTTATGGATATTTTTGATTTTAGGTGTTTTTATACAAGTTCAGGCTAAAAGTCCCTATAATAAACTTCCTCCGGCTGAGATGATCATGATGGGTATTTTTGATGATGATGACGATGCAGAATCAGTTTCTGACTTTACTAAGCCGATAGAGCGTAGAAAACAAGAAGTTACGAATGAAAATACAACGGATCTTTTTATCCAAAGTCGTCATGGTAGTTTCACGGAGAGTGTTGAAAGCTATGAGCGTTATCAAGAGCTAGAGAGTGTAGACCTTTCACAATATTCAAATATAAGTAAAGGCAGTTTCAAAATTGCACTATTGGTTCCTAAAAAAGTGATTGGAGCACATGCAAATTCTGTCTCAAACAGTATCCTTTCCTATTTACTTTTTAAAGAGACAAAGTTTCAGTTTGAGGTTTTTGATAGTGGGGATGAAGAGGAGTCATCAATTAGTCAAAAGTTAGAGGAGATAAGAGCTAAAGGATATCAATTTGTCATAGCCCCATTGACTAAAAAGGGTGCAGAAGTTCTTATGTATACAACTCCTGATTTACTGGTTTTTATACCAACTGTAAATAAGCAAGAGATGACAGACACTAGATCAAATATCATTTTTGGTGGTATTGACTATAGAGCACAAATTGATGCACTTCTAATCTATGCAAATGATAAAGTAGTACTTTTTAATGATGGAAGTAGTCGCTCACGTGCTTTATCTGAGTATATCAAAGAGCAAGCTTACGAGAGCATTGTATATGCTAAAGATATAAAAAATATTAAAACAGATCTCTCTTATATTATCAAAAAAAATACTAAATTGAAAAAAGCTTCAATATTTTTAAATATGCCGATCGTAAAATCTTCATTGGTTGCATCTCAGTTGACCCAACATGAGGTCAAACCTCATGTTTTACTCTCAACACAGGTAAATTATAATCCACTTCTTTTAAAATTGACACAGTTTAAAGATCGAGAATTCTTTTATATCGCCAACTCAATTTTATATCCTAATCAGACACTGAAAGAGATCAATCTTCTTTTAGGAAATAGCCCTGATTATAGTTGGATTGACTACTCTACATCAATTGGCATAGACTATATTTTTTCAACAAATCTTGCAGATTCAAGAGTTTTTGAAGAGAATATTTATGGAAACCAGATAGAGTATAAAGTGCGAATTGAAAAAGCAGGGGCTTCTAGTTTTGTACCTATTGGAGATGGAAGGTTTAACTATTGATTATTAATAAAATAGTTATTGACTCCATTTGCCATACCCTCGGCTAAGCTTTTTTGGTAAAAAGGGTTAAAGAGTCTGTCTGCTTCTTTAGGATTTGTGATATAGCCTACTTCAACCAAAACAGCAGGCATTTGAGCTCCTACTAAGACCCAAAATGGTGCTTCTCTCACACCCCCATCTCTGACATCTTTATGTTTCTTTCGTACCTTGGTAAGTATCCCTTTTTGTAGATCAATTGCCAGTTTATTGGATTGTACGATTTTAGTGGTGTTTAAAAAACTTAAAAGTGTATTTTTTGACATACTATTCATGTTTGTAACTGCTGATTTATTCTCTTTTGCTGCAATTCTTTTTGCTTTTTCAGTTTTTGCAGGAGAGAGGAAAAAAGTCTCTATTCCCTTTAGCGTGAGTTTTTGTGCAGAGGGTGAGGCGTTGGCATGGATAGAGATGAAAAGATCAGCTCCTTTTTTATTTGCAAAATGTGTTCGCTTTGAGAGTTTGATAAATTTGTCTCTGTCTCTAGTAAGATAGACTTTGTACCCTTTCTTTTTAAGCAATCCTTGAAGGGTTTTAGAAATTTTTAATACCGCGTTTTTTTCTTGATACTTTTTATAACCTACAGCACCTGAATCTTTTCCTCCGTGACCGGGATCAATAACAATGATCTTTGATGAAGCATATAGCGTACCTTTGGCTTGTTTTGTTGTTGGTTCTTTTGATATTTTAGGTTTTTTATAAGCTATTATTTTCGGTTTTCGTGTTGTGTTTGGATTTTTTTGAACTTCGATAAACAGTGTACCTTTTCTAATATAGGCATTGGAGTAAATCTTGTTTTTATCAGCAAGTACCAGTCTCACTTTCCCTGTTCTATTTTGTGCGATTTTAGCACTTTTTACCGTAGACAATGAGAGTTTTGGGGCTTTAAAATTCAGATTGGCTTTAAAATCATAAATATCCCTATAATTACCCTTTTGATTTATCTCAAAAAATAACATTTTTGATTTGTGCATAGGTTTATTAAACTTGATAATAATGGTATTGTTTTTTTGTTTGATGGAGCTAATTTTGAGTATGCTGTTTTTCTGAGTAACTGTTGGTTGTTTCTTTGGTTTTTGTGTCTGTTTTGGTTTTGGAGTGATTTTTGGTTTAGGACTATTTTTACTCAGTTCTGCCAATTCACTTTCATACGTTTTAGAGTTAAGTCCTAATAATTTTTGGCATTTAATAATCCCTTTGAGTGTTTTAGCAATACCCAGTTTATTGTCTGAAACTACAGCAGAGATATAGAGGTTTTCAAGCTCATGTAAGATATGAGCAGTTTCACTTTTAGAAGCGTAAGGGATTTTTTTATACAGCCCATCAATTTCCTTGATGGAGCTGGTACTAAAAAGGAGGCTGAAACTAAAAAATAGTATCAGCAGAACTTTAGTTATTATAATCCTCTCCATAAGTTAACTTATCAATAAGCTCTTTTACAGAAATGAGTTTTTTAAGACGATAGCCATTACTTCCTGTAAAAAATAGTCCTGTCTCTTTTATGCCCATATAGGCATCTGAGAGTCTATCTGCGATACAGTAACCAACTTCTTTTGCTTCAATACCACTCTTACATGGTGCAACACAATTGCTGATACATGCAACTTTTGGAGCTGTATTGTTTTCGATAATTGTTTGAAGATTTGTTTTCACACCACGAGCTGGAAGTCCAACAGGTGATTTAAAAAGTTTGATATCTTCCTCCTCTGCACCTAAAAGTACATCTTTAAAGTTTTGGTGTGCATCACACTCATGGGTTCCTATAAATCGTGTAGCCATTTGAACACCAGCACAACCCATCTCTAAAAATTTATCTATATCATCTTTGTCCCAAATTCCACCTGCTGCAATAATGGGAATATCTCCCCAGTTTTTTGCCTCTTCGATAACTGGGAGTATGATATTTTCAAGTTGAAACTCTTCTTGGGCGCATTGTTCATAGGT
>DQTU01000136.1 GCA_015662615.1 Campylobacterales bacterium
CAAAAAAAAGAGCAACTTCTTTTATGGTTAGAAGATGATTTACTACAAAGATTTAAAGGTAGGATTGTAGATATTGATACGGATACTATGCTTATATGGGGTGAGATAAATCAACACCTACAAAGCATAGGTCGAGTGATTCCTATCGTAGATTCATTGATAGCTTCGTCTTGTGTTGTTAAAGATTTTACTTTGATAACTAGAAATGTAAAAGACTTCTACAATTTTGACATAGAGATAATCAACCCATTCTTATAAAATATAGTCTTTACTTTTTCTACCCAATAACAACTCTGAACTTTACACTCAATTAAAGTCTTAAAAATATTAGCCTATTTACGCATGTTGATACCTTTAGTCATAGACACTAAGGTTTATTTATTTAAATAACTAAGGATAGACTTGACAAGAGGAGACTAAAGTTGTATAATAACAATATCTTTAATTTAGGAGAAAATATTGAAAGAAAATGAAGATAAAGAGATAGAATCAGAAGAAGTTGATGAAAATCTTGAAATCGAAGTTGAAGAAGAAGTCGAACTTAGTCCGATAGAGGTACTTGAAGAAAAAGTTGCTGAACTTGAAGATTTAAGACTTAGAGATTTAGCTGAGTTTGAAAATATAAAAAAACGGTTAGAAAAAGAGAAGATGCAGTCTATCGCTTACGCTCAAGAAAGTTTTGCTGGAGATTTGTTAGCGGTTATCGATTCGCTTGACAATGCAAATGCAACGATGGATAACCTTGAAGAGGTAAATGCAGAGAAAATCAAAGAGGGGATTGACCTGACGGTGGATCAATTTAAAAAGATTTTTGAAAAACATGGCATTGAGCTTGTAGATGTTGAGAATGGATTTGATCCAAACTTCCATGAAGCGGTTATGAAAGTTGATAGTCCAGAGCATAGTGAGGGCGAAGTAGTACAAGTGCTTCAAAAGGGTTATAAGATAAAAGATAGATTGTTGAGATCAGCAATGGTTTCAATAGCAAAGTAAAAAATTAAATAAAAAATAAAGAGGTATTTATATGTCAAAAGTAATAGGAATAGATTTAGGAACAACAAACTCGTGTGTTTCAGTGTATGAGAGAGGCGAGAGTAAAATTGTTACAAATAAAGAGGGTAAAAATACAACACCTTCAATTGTAGCGTTTACTGATAAAGGGGAGCTTCTAGTTGGAGATCCAGCAAAAAGACAAGCAGTAACAAATCCAGAGAAAACTATCTACTCTATCAAGAGAATTATGGGTCTTATGTGTGATGAAGATGCAGCGAGTGAAGCTAAAAAAAGACTTCCTTACCATGTAGTAGATAGAAACGGTGCTTGTGCGATTGAAATCGATGGAAAAACATATACGCCACAAGAGATTTCTGCAAAAGTTTTAATCAAGCTAAAAGAGGATGCAGAGGCATTTTTAGGTGAGAGTGTAACTGACGCGGTTATTACAGTTCCTGCATATTTTAATGATAGTCAAAGAAAAGCAACTCAAGAAGCGGGTACGATCGCAGGTCTTAATGTTTTAAGAATTATCAATGAGCCAACTTCAGCAGCTTTAGCTTATGGATTGGATAAAAAAGAGGCTGAACAAATTGTTGTTTATGATTTGGGTGGTGGTACATTTGATGTTACAGTTTTAGAAACCGGCGATAATGTTGTTGAAGTTTTAGCAACTGGTGGTAATGCATTTTTAGGTGGAGATGATTTTGACAATAGACTTATTGACTGGTTAGTGGATGAGTTTAAAAGTGATAGCGGGATTGACCTTAAAGGTGATGTCATGGCACTTCAAAGACTTAAAGAGTCAGCAGAAGCTGCAAAAAAAGAGCTTTCAGCTGCAACTGAAACAGAGGTAAATTTACCGTTTATTACAGCAGATGCATCTGGACCTAAACACCTTGTAAAAAAATTGACTCGTGCTAAGTTTGAGTCATTAATAGAGGATTTAGTACAAGAGACGATTACGAAAATTGACTCTGTTATCAAAGATTCTGGTGTACCAGTTGGCGATATAAAAGAGATTGTCATGGTTGGTGGTTCTACTCGTGTTCCAATGGTTCAAGAGAAAGTAAAAGCATATTTTGGAAAAGATCTTAACAAATCAGCAAATCCTGATGAAGTTGTTGCGATGGGAGCAGCCATTCAAGGTGCAGTTATCAAAGGTGATGTTAAAGATGTATTACTTCTTGATGTTACGCCGCTTTCACTAGGTATTGAGACATTAGGCGGTGTTTTGACAAAAGTTATCGACAAAGGAACTACGATTCCTGTTAAAAAACAGCAGACATTTTCAACTGCTGAAGATAATCAACCAGCAGTTACTATCCATATTGTTCAAGGTGAGAGAGAGTTCGCAAGAGATAATAAATCACTTGGTCAATTTAACCTTGAAGGAATTCCACCAAGTCCAAGAGGTGTGCCACAAATCGAAGTAACATTTGATATTGATGCAAATGGTGTTTTAACCGTATCAGCTCAAGATAAAGCGAGTGGAAAACAACAAGAGATCAAAGTTACCGGTTCATCAGGACTAAGTGACGAAGAGATTGAGAAAATGGTACAAGATGCAGAAGCAAATAAAGAAGCAGATGCAAAAAGAAAAGAGGGCGTAGAGGCTAGAAATCAAGCTGACGCACTTGTTCATCAAACAGAAAAATCACTTACAGAGATGGGTGAGAAGATAGAAGCAGAAGATAAAGAGAAAATTGAAACTGCAGTAAACGCTCTAAAAGAGACACTTAAAGATGAAAACTCTTCTAAAGAGCAAATCGATGAGAAAGTAAAAGCGTTAACAGAAGTGAGCCACAAACTTGCGGAAGCAATGTATGCTAAAGATGGTGCTGCTGATGCTGGTGAAGAAGCAGCTGCAAAAAAGAAGAAAAAAGATGACGATGATGTTATCGATGCTGAAGTAGAATAGGCATTATTATTAACATTAGACGGGGTTAAAACAGACCTCGTCTAATAATTATAATGCACCCTTTTTTCAAGACCACTAAATCAGATTTTTTAATTCCACCGACTCATGATACCTTTTGTAACCGTTTTTCTCCTTTAGAG
>DQTU01000027.1 GCA_015662615.1 Campylobacterales bacterium
AAATTATATTGTATAATATTTCCATAAGCGAAGTTTAAATTTACCTTTAAATCGTATATTGTTTAGGAGAAATGATGCAAAGCAAAAATGTACTGTGGTTGGGAGTGCTATTTATATTACTCTTGACCGTTTTTTGTATTGCAAAATATCTTAACACCTTTAATCCAGATATTCAAACTGTTACTTCTCCAAATATCGAAATCATCGACCAAAATTTTGAGCTTGAACCTGTTAAAACGGAAGATATTGCCCAAAATAGTCAAATCGAAGAAGTTGATGATGATTACTTAACTGTGATAAAACTTGTTGAGCAAGAAGAGAAAGATATCGAAGATACTTACAATAAAGCATTGATCCAAGCAAAGCAAAAAAGTTTACAAACGGAAGAAGTAAAAAAACCTATAAAAACAAAAGTAGCTCCTAAAAAAAGACCTCCTATAAAGCAAAAAGTCTTCTCAAAAAAACCACAGAAATTACTTATTGAGACTATTTTAGCGAACCAAACATTAGTGGCATTTGGAAAACTTTCATACACTGAAAAACAAAAGTTGAAAAAGATTGTCCACAACTTTAAGATGAACCCTTCTAGCTATTTAAGAATTGAGGCAGATAAAAAAAGTAACAAATTTTACAGCACAAAAAGGTATTTAGCAAGACTTGGGGTGTCACAAAAAGATATTCAGGTATTGTATAAAAAAAAGAAAACTACTATCTCTATTTCAAACTCTAATTATAGTGAAATAGAAATTTCAGTAATTAAAAAGGATTAAAACGATGATGAACATTATTGCTCAAATCATATTCTGCATGATTGCAGCATCACTACTTGGTTTTATTATTGGATGGATTTTTTCCACTCTTTTACGAAATGAAAAGCACCAAAATCAGATATTGGCGGTTCGTGAGAAATTTGATGAACAAAAAGCCCAAATCAATCTCCTTAAAACCAAAGTCGATACGAAAAGTAGAGAGATACTTACTATAAAAGAGCAGTATAGCGTTATGAAAAAAGAGATGATTTCTCATGAATTGAATAACGAAGATAATGATATTTTACGCTCAAAACTTGCTGATATAGAGGCAGAAAACTTGGTACTAATAGAGCAGATAAAAGAGCAGAAAATCTGTGAAGATGAGAATGATATTTTACAAATTAAACTCAAAGAGCTAGAAATTGAGAAGCAAAAGCTTATAGAAAGGATAGAAGAACTTAAAGAGTTTGAGACAAGTTACAAAGACAATATTCACAGAATTGCAGAACTTGAGAGCCATCAAAGCAGAGAGAGAACAAGACCTTTAGACGAGAAAAAAAATCCTAAAAAAAATAAGAGTAAAAGAAGAGTAATAGAATCTCATAAAATAAATGATGAAATTTGTAATGATAAGAGTATCATATCAGACAAAGATCTGACATCAAATGGGATTAAAAAGGATAAAATCTCAAAAATTATCAAAAATCTATTCTCAAATGAAAAAACGAACAAAGAGTAATTTAATAAAAACAAAGTATAATCTCCTATTAAATCAAGGGTCTTAAGGCTCTGAAAATAGGTATAAATGCAATATAAAGATCTCAAAAAATTTATTTATAAACTAGAACCAGAATCAGCTCATCATATAATAGAGACTATTTTAAAAAACATTGGTGCTTACGCTCCATTTTTATTAAAAGCTGTATCTAAAAAATATAAGATTACAAACAGTAAACTCTCACAAGAGCTATTTGGTGTTACCTTCCCAAACCCCGTTGGTTTAGCGGCTGGATTTGATAAAAACGCCACGATGATACAAGGACTTGAAGCGATAGGATTTGGTTTTATCGAGTTTGGGACAGTAACACCCAAACCTCAAAGCGGAAATGAGAAACCAAGACTTTTTAGGTTTCCTGAACAAAATTCACTGCAAAATGCTATGGGTTTTAACAATGAAGGGTTAGAAGTTGCACAGAAAAACATAAAAAAACTCTATCCATTTTCCGTTCCTTTGGGTGCAAATATAGGGAAAAATAAGAACACTTCAAGTGAAGATGCTTTGAAAGATTATGAAATTCTAATCGATGGATTTAAAGATATATCTGATTACATTATCATCAATATCTCTTCACCAAATACACCAGGTCTTAGGGATTTACAGAATGAAACCTTTATCAAATCAATTTTTGAGTTAAGTACAAAGATGACTGATAAACCCGTACTTTTGAAAATTGCACCTGACTTAGAGGTACAAGATGCCATTGATATTTGCCGTTTTGCAATTGACAATGGAGCAAAAGGAATTATTGCAACCAACACAACCATAGACTACACCCCACTCCCCAATCCAAAAGATTTTGGAGGCATTAGCGGAGAAGTTTTAAAAGAGAAAAGTTTTATCCTTTTTGAAGCGTTAGCCAAAGAGTTTTATGGAAAAACAACTTTGATTTCAGTCGGTGGCATCAGTGACGGGAAAGAAGCGTACAGAAGATTAAAAGCTGGAGCTAGTTTGGTTCAAGCTTATAGTGCCTTAATTTTTGAAGGTCCCGTATTAGCAAGAAAAATAAATGAAGAAATTTTAGAGCTTCTAGAAAATGATGGTTATTCAAACATCAGTGAAGTCATTGGAGCAGATAGAAAATGAGAAAGATATTAGTAATTTTAATTTTAACAGCAGGAGTACTCATGAGCAGTGCATTACCAAAACACTATACAAAAACACTAAAAAACGGACTTGAAGTAGTCGTCATACCTATGCAAAATGGTTCAAATGTTATCACAACAGATATATTTTATAAAGTTGGAAGCGGCGATGAGATCATGGGGAAAAGTGGAATCGCACACATGTTGGAGCATCTAAACTTCAAATCAACTAAGAACCTAAAAATGGGAGAGTTTGATACCATTGTTAAAGGATTTGGTGGAGTGAACAACGCTTCAACAGGTTTTGATTACACACAGTACTTTATCAAAAGCTCATCTGATAACCTCTCAAAATCTCTGCATCTCTTCGCAGAACTTATGGAAAACCTAAACCTAAAAGATGAAGAGTTTCAACCTGAACGAGATGTAGTTTTAGAAGAGCGACTTTGGAGAACGGACAATAATCCGACTGGGTATCTTTACTTTAGACTTTTTAACAATGTTTACACTTACCACTCTTATCATTGGACTCCGATAGGGTTTATCAATGACATTAAAAACTGGTCGATTGAAGATATTCGCTCTTTTCACAAGATCTATTATCAACCACAAAATGCGATTATCGTAGTGGCTGGAGATATAAAACCTGAGACTGTTTTTGCATCTGCTGAAAAAGAGTTTGGTGGAATTAAAAATAGTGAGATGCCCGTTAAAAAACATATGATAGAGCCTGAACAAGATGGTGCAAAACGGATAGAGATTGCAAAAGAGAGTGAAGTGGAAATTATTGCGATTGCTTATCATATCCCAAATTTTCAACACAAAGACCAGATACCACTCTCAGCACTTAGTGAGCTTTTAAACAGCGGAAAAAGCAGCCGTCTGAACTCTGTTTTGATAGATGAAAAAAAGTTAGTAAACTCAATTTATGCTTACAACATGGAGAACAAAGATCCAGGGATTTATCTTTTTATGGCAGTTTGTAACCCTGGAGTAAAAGCGGAAGAGGTAGAAATTGAGCTTTTAAAACAGATTGAGCTGATTAAAAATGAAGAGGTCAGCAAGGCGGAACTTGACAAAGTGAAACTAAACACAAAATCAGACTTTGTCTTTGGCATGGAAAACTCAAGCTCCCTTGTAAGCCTTTATGGAAGTTACCTTGCACGAGGCGATATTAAACCACTGCTTGAGTATGAAAAAGACCTTGAAGCAACCACCCCTAAAGATATCAAAGAAGTTGCCAATAGATACTTTACCAAAAAGAACTCAACCACAGTGATACTGAGAAAGGAACTAAAATGAGAGGACCAACAGGTGCAACAACAGCACTTATCACTCCATTTAAAGATGGAAAATTAGATGAAGAGACCTATGAAAAACTAATCATTAGACAGATAGATAACAATATAGATGCCGTCTGCCCAGTAGGAACAACAGGAGAGAGTGCAACCTTAAATACTCAAGAACATAAACTATGTATTGAAATTGCAGTAGCAACATGTAAAGGAACCAACACAAAAGTTTTAGCAGGTGCTGGAAGCAATGCAACTAGCGAAGCGGTAGATATCGCTCGTCATGCTGAAGCTTGTGGCGCTGATGCGATATTTTCTGTAAGTCCCTACTACAACAAACCTTCACAAGAGGGACTTTATCAACATTACAAAGCGATTGCAAACTCTGTAAATATCCCAGTCATGTTATATAATGTACCGGGACGAACTGGCGTTGATATACTTCCTGAGACAGTATTTAGACTCTTTGACAATTTGCCAAATATTTACGGTATAAAAGAAGCTACTGGCTCAATAGAGAGGACTATAGATCTACTCTCAAATAGAGCGGATTTAGCACTTTTATGTGGTGATGATGCGATTGATTATCCTGTTTTAACCAATGGTGGTGCAGGAATCACTTCGGTGACTGCAAACCTTCTACCTGATTTGAAAAGTGGACTTGTCCATACTGCCCTTAAAGGTGAGTTTAAAAAATCAAAAGCTATAAATGATATGCTATACCCGATAAATAAAGTAATGTTTTGTGAAAGCAATCCTATACCGATAAAAGCAGCAATGTATATCGCAGGTTTGGTTCCAACGCTAGAGTATCGTCTACCACTTGTTCCACCTTGTAGTGAGAACATGAAGAAGATAGAACAAATTATGTCAAAATATGAGATAAAAGGATTTTAATGCAAGGTAAAACATTAGTGATAAGTGGAGCGACAAAAGGGATTGGAAAAGCAATTGCCTATAAATTTGCACAAAATGGAGTAAATATTGCTTTTACTTACAACTCAAATGAAGAGGAAGCAAAAAAAATTGCTCAAGATTTAGAAGAAAAATATAAAGTCAAAGCAAAATACTATGCTTTAAATATCTTAGAACCTGAGACTTTTAAAGATGTGTTTAAACTTATAGATGAAGATTTTGAAAGAGTGGATTACTTTATCTCAAATGCAATGATATACGGTCGTCCTGTTGTTGGTGGTTATGGAAAATATATGAGGCTAAAACCAAGAGGCATGAACAATATCTATAATGCTACGGTAAATGCTTTTCTAGTTGGCTCTCAAGAAGCAGCAAAGAGAATGGAAAAAGTTGGTGGCGGGGCTATGATCTCTATGAGTTCTACTGGAAATATTGTCTATATAGATAACTATACAGGTCATGGGACAAACAAAGCAGCAGTAGAAGCGACAGTAAGATATGCAGCAACAGAACTTGGTGAAAAAAACATTAGAGTAAATGCAGTAAGCGGTGGACCAATTGATACAGACGCTCTAAAAGCTTTTACAAACTATGAAGAGGTAAAGCAAAAAACTGCTGATCTATCTCCATTGGGTCGTATGGGACAACCTGAAGATATTGCTGGAGCGTGTCTATTTTTATGTTCAGATGATGCTTCATGGATTACAGGACAAACTCTGATCGTCGATGGAGGCACATCATTTCAAGCAAGTTGCTAAATCTTTATCATCATTTACGCTTTTTGAGCAAAGCCCAAAAAACTACGCTATCACTAAGTTCTCTTCAGCAGAGTGCTCAAGCGACTAGTCGCTTTATAAAAGGCGTTTTATGAGTGTTTTAAACTTACCCAATCTACTCGCACTATTGAGGATTGCTTTAGTACCCCTCATGTTTTGGCTGTTAGTAGATAGGGGTAACCCACTACTTGCCGATATACATGTCAGTTGGTTGGACTTTTTTGCAGCGTTTGTTTTTGTTATCGCAAGTGTGACTGATTTTTTTGATGGATTTATCGCAAGAAGTTGGAACCAGATTACAAAGCTTGGGGGTATTTTAGATCCACTAGCAGACAAGATGCTCATGTTAGCGGCATTTTTAGGACTTATTTTTATAGATCGTGCAAGTCCATGGGCAATTTTGATCATCCTAACTCGTGAGTTTTTTATCACAGGTCTGAGGGTGCAAGCTGCCAGTGAGGGAAAAAGTGTAAGTTCAACACTCTCTGGAAAAATTAAAACTGTAGCACAAATGATTGCAGTTGGTTTTTTGATGATGGATTGGCCTTATGCAACTGAACTATTGTGGATTGCTGTGGCATTTACAATCTATTCAGGTTTAGAATATATAAAAGGATACTTTAAATAATGGGAATTTTAACTTCGTTATTGGTGCTTTCCGCACTTATAATTTTTCATGAGTGGGGACATTTTCTTGCTGCTCGTTACTTTGGTGTGCAAGTTAAAGAGTTTGGACTTGGTATGCCAATTGGTGTGACAAAACCTTGGTTTGCTAAAAAATGGGGAGATACAACTTACTCTTTTTATCCAGTTCTTTTAGGTGGATTTGTCCGAATGAAAGGTCAAGATGATTTTGATTTGAGTAAGAAAAGTGATGACCATGATAGCTATATGTCTAAAAAGCCATGGCAGAAAATCATCATTTTACTCGCTGGTCCTTTTGCAAATATACTTTTGGCATTTTTACTTTATATCGCTATCGCCTATATCGGTGCTGAGAAACTCGCTCCAATCATCGGTGGTACTAGCGAAAACTCTCCTGCACAGATGGCAGGAATTCAACCCAAAGATAAGCTTTTGATGATTAATGGACAGAAGATCACTACATGGAATGACCTGAGTGATATTATCAAAAATTCACAAGGTGCGTTAGCCATTCAACTCCAAAGAGAGCAGAAAATTGTAAATTTAACCATTACCCCAAAAATCAGCGAAGCAAAAACCATGTTTGGCGAAAGCATCCAAAAAAAGCTTATCGGAATTGCACCAAGTGGGGATTTTGTAACGCTGCAATTTAACTCAGTGGGAGAAGTTTTAACACATGCTTACCATGAAACGATTTGGGCAACCACAATCATCGTAACAAGTCTGCAAAAGCTGATACAAGGTGTTGTTCCTGCTGACCAAATGGGTGGAGTAATTGCTATCGTTGATATCACTTCAAAAGCAAGTGCTATGGGTATTGCAACACTATTTGCATTTGCAGCACTAATTTCAGTAAATCTTGGAATTTTAAACTTATTACCAATTCCAGCACTTGATGGTGGACATATCATGTTTAATCTCTATGAAATTATCACTAAAAAAGCACCAAGTGAAAAAGTATTTTATAACATGACCGTTGCGGGATGGGTATTGCTACTTTCCCTGATGGCATTTACAACTTATAATGATATCGCTAGATTAATTGCAGGAGGTTAAGATGAATATTTACGAAAAGAATTTTGACGAAGTTTTAAACCGTATTGAAGCTATCAGACTTGAAACAAATGAACATCAAATTATCAGAATCATTGCCGCTAGCAAATATGTTGAAAGCAAAGAAATTGAATCGTTTTACAAAGTAGGACAAAGGGCTTTTGGAGAAAACAGAGTTCAAGACTTTAAAACAAAAGCAGAAGCCCTTGTTGATTATCCAATAGAGTGGCACTATATCGGGCGAATACAAAGCAATAAGATAAATGCTTTATTAGACTTATCCCCTACCCTCATCCACTCATGTGAGAGTTTTGAGATGGCAAAAGAGATTGATAAAAGAGCAGAAGTAAAAGGTAAAAAACAAAATATCCTACTTCAAATCAATAGTGCAAAAGAAGAGAGCAAAGCAGGAATAGCTCCTGAAGATGCAATTAAAGAGTATCTAAAAATAAAAAATGAACTTAAAAATGTTACACTCAAAGGGGTCATGAGCATAGGAGCTCATAGCAAAGATGAGGAAGAGATCAAAAAAAGTTTTGAGACCACTTATACAATTTTTGACAAGCTTCAAAATGAAGGTGCAAAGTATTGTTCTATGGGCATGAGCGGAGATTTTGAGCTAGCAATTAAATGCGGTTCAAACATGCTTCGACTTGGTTCGATACTTTTTAACAAAGATTAAGATGTTTTTAGATAACATCAGCAACAAAATTTTTATAAAAGCAAGGAAATAAAATGGCAAGAAGATGCTCAATTAGCGGCAAAGGTCCAATGACAGGAAACAACGTAAGTCACGCACACAACAAAACAAAAAGAAGATTTTTACCAAATCTTAGAACAGTGAGAGTAACTTTAGAAGATGGTACAACTAAAAAGATCAAAGTTTGTGCAAAAGAGCTTAGAACAATGAGAAAAAACTCATAAAAACCAAAAATGGCTATAAAAAATTTTATAAATAGCCAATTCTCGACGCCAGTCGTAGCTTTAGCTGAGAGGAATTTTACAGGAGCTTTGCCCCTGTAAAAGGAGATTATAATGAATATCAAAAAATTCCTCAACTGGCGAAAATCTACAAAACCCCATATAAACTTAAATACTGAGCTTTATACCCAGTTAGCACCTTTTAGACTTCCCCTCATACTTACTGTTATGATGATGTTAATGGGCACGATGGGTTATATTGTCATCGATAATTTTCCACTTATGGATGCAATCTTTCAAACCGGTATCACATTTACTACTGTTGGATTTGGTGAGATACGGCCACTATCAGATGCAGGAAAAATATTTACCATTACGCTAATTATCGTAGGATTTGGAGTTTTTTCGTTTTCAGTAGGTATCTTAGTAGAAGTTTTAAATAAGGGCGACCTTATAAGCATCATGAAGGAGAGAAGTATGTTATACAACATAGCAAGACTCAAAAACCACTATGTGATCTGTAACCACAACGATTATACGATACAGCTAACACGTCAGTTTCGTGAAAATCATATCCCGTTTGTCGTTATAGACCCAAGCCCAGACTTAGAAGAAGAGGCAAAAAAACATAATTATCCTTACTTTATACAAGAAGAGCCACATACAGAACTCGCACTTGTAAAGTCACACCTATCTTCTGCCAAAGGAGTCATCTCACTTTCGACAAATATCGCTGATAACATTGCGGTTATTGCCTCTGTAAGACTCTACGAAAAAGAGATAAAACGCCGACGACCCTATTTTATCATGACCAATGCAGGAAGTCTAAGCGATATTGAAAAACTTAAAAAACTGGGAGCGGACAGCGTTGTAAGTCCTACAAAACTTATGGCACAACGCCTTTCTGCCGTAAGCCAAAGACCAGAGATGGAAAATATTTTAGAAGACTTTTTGTACAAAAAAGATACCCCTTTGGATATAGAAGAGATAACCATACCAAGTTATTCATGGATGATTTTCAAAAAACTTAAAGAGATAAATCTCCCTGATTTTGTCAAAGTCAATGTGGTAGGTTTGAGAGATGAAAAAGATAAATTTATTCCGATACCGGATCCTGAACAACTTGTACTTCAAGGAAGTAAAATTATGCTGATTGGCAGCGGAGAGAGTATCCGTCAAGCCAAAAAAATAGCCAGAAAAAAAGAGAAACCACGGGAGATGCAATATGTTTAAAATCTTTCCACTAAAAGATGGGTTATCCAATGTAGAGGGCTTTTTCTGCGATGGCGTTAATGTCGGAATGAAAACAAATCCAGCAAATTCTGGAACTTCAGATGTTGACGGAGATGTTGCATATATTAGAAGTGAAATACTTTGTGATGTAAGTTCTGTATTTACAACAAACCGTTTTGCAGCAGCTCCAATTAAACACTATCAAAAATATCCAAAAGATTTTCAAAGTGACTTTATACTGATAAATGCTAAAAATGCAAATGCCATGACAGGAAGTGCTGGGATAGAAGATATTGAAGATATTTTAGCAACACTACAAGATAAGATAAAAGTCACAAACCCCATAATGAGTTCAACGGGGGTAATTGGATACCGTCTCAAAAAAGAGCTTATAATAAGTGCATTTGACAAGTTTAATTTTGAAGCAAAAAACTCATACAAAACAGCAAGATCTATTATGACTACAGATAGTTTTGAAAAGGAGCTTGCTTTTAAAGTAGAACTTCAAGATGGGAACAGTTTTAATGTCGCAGCAATTTGCAAAGGTGCTGGTATGATAAACCCTGCTATGGCAACTATGCTCTGTTTTGTGATTACCGATGCAAATATTCCAAAAGCTGATATGGATGAATTACTCCAAATTGCAACAGCGCAATCTTTTAATACAATAAGCGTTGATGGTGATACCTCTACAAATGATACACTCATGCTTATGGCAAATAAGAAAAGTGGTGTTTACGATAAAGAAGCTTTCAAAATTGCACTCAATAGGCTAACAAAAGAGCTTGCACTTCAAATCTTAAAAGATGGAGAAGGATCAAACAAGATTGTGGCATTTGAAGTAACTGGTGCAAAAAATGATATTGAAGCACAAACTGCAAGTGCCGCTTTAAGTAACTCATTGTTGGTAAAAACCGCACTTTTTGGAGAAGACCCAAATTGGGGTCGCATCGCCTCAACAATTGGTGCTAGTGGTGTTGAGTGTTCAGAAGAGACTCTTGTTATAAAGTATGATAACCTTTTAATTTACTCAAGTGAAAAACCCTCATTAGATGAAGAGACAGAACAAAAAGCATTCAAAATTATGAAGCAAGACCAATTTAAAATATCTTGCAATCTTGGTATGGGAAATGGTAAATTTAGAAGTTATGGTTGTGATTTAAGCTACGAATATGTAAAGATTAATGCAGATTATAGAACTTAAATGATAGACTATATATGAGTTACACAAAAGAATTAAGGATTAACCATGCTACATGAATACAGAGAAGAGATTACCGCTTTAAAAACAGAAAACGCACACTTTGCAAAAATCTTTGAAAAACACAATGAGTTAGATGATAAGATCAATGATGTTGATGCAGGACGAGAGCATATGGAACAACTAGAGCTTGAAACACTTAAAAAAGAGAAATTAAAACTCAAAGATGAAGCTTATGCAATGATTATGGATTTTAAAAACAAATAAATATCTAGGAAGTGTTGCTTTAGCTACACCTAACATTGAATGGGACTAAAGTCTTCACTTCCGAATCAGCTCTTTGCTCTCTCATACGCTTTTGTTACCGCTTTTATAAAACCATCCCTGACTCTGCCCTCTTCAAGTGCTGCATATCCTGCTGCTGTTGTCCCTCCTGGGCTCATGACAGCATCTTTTAAAAGTGCAGGATGATTTTCATTTAGAAGTGGTGAAAACCCCTCAAATAGTCCTCTAACCAAAACATTGGCATCTTCTCGTTTTAGTCCCTCTTTGACAGCACCATCACTTAAAGCTTCTGCGACAAGTGCTAAAAATGCAGGACCACTTCCAGCCACACCCGTTGCGATATCTATCTCTTTTTCACTTCCAAGCCACAACGCTTGTCCGAAACTCTCACAAATAGCAACTGCCTCTTTTTTATATACTTCATCACCACAAAGTGTACTCATAGATTTTCCATATTTTGCAGCAAGGTTAGGCATGATGCGTACATAATATTCAGCTTTTACAGCATTTTTTAAAGTTTGTAGAGTACTACCTGCTAAAACTGATAACAATGTTTCAGCACTTCCTACGAACTTTTTTGAAACTTCTTCTAAGGCATAAGGCTTAACACAAAGTATGATGTTTTTACCCTCAATATCAACTTGATTATCAAATTTAGAAATCGTAATATCGTATTTTTCTTGAAGTTCTTCTAGTCTCTTCTGATCTCGTGCAATAACTTCAACTTCGTACTTATCACAAACACCAGCTATTATAGCTTCCGCCATATTGCCAGCTCCAACAAAAGTCAACTTCATAGATAATCCGAAATTGACTCTGCTAAACCAAACTCTTTATACTTAGTTTCATCCAAAGCAATTTGTGCTAATAATTTCTCTTTTTTATTAATAACTATAGGTGCCGCAAAGTTAATTTTTGATTTTTCAATTTCTGAAGAGATGATAACAATATTGTAAACGGATACATCTTCATCTGACTCCAATTTCAAAAGCTCTTTATAAAAAAGAGGGATATTAAAACTATACGCTCTTAACTTTGAGGGATCAATAAGTGTAAAAGTAACATCTCCACTTTCAACCTTTGAAAAAAAATCATCAATATTTTCAAATTGAACTTCATTAATATTTTCAAAACCAAATATTGGTGCAACTATTTTAACTTTCATTCTCGTATCCTTTAGTTCATTATATCTAATTATCGGCTATTTTAACAATAACTTCGCTAAAATTAAATCAAAAAACGGAGTATATATGCACTTAAAAATTTTAGCAAGTCTATTACTTACACTGCTGTTTGCAACAGGGTGTGCGGACAAAACTCAAAAAGTAGACGAGAGTTTCAATAAACCAGCGGCGCATTGGTATCAGCGAATTATCAAACATATCAGAAGCGGAGAACTTGACAAAGCAGATGATGCCTACACTTCACTATCAAGTGAACATGTTGCATCAGCACTTTTAGAGCCGGCACTAATGACATTGGCACGAGCGCATAGCGATAATGATGAACATATCATGGCGCGTTTTTATATTGATACATATATCAAAAGATATGCAAAAAGTACCAATATTGAGTACTTAAAATTTTTAAAATTAAAGTCAAACTTTGAAGCATTAAAAAAGGCAAAGCGAGATCAGAAACTTATACTCGATACAATTATAGGAGCAAATGAGTATATAAATAAATTTCCAAATTCATCATACAACCCACTTGTACATACCATGCTCACAAAACTTTACCTTGCAGAACTTACCCTTAACCGTGATATCGCTTCACTTTATAAAAAAACAGGTAAGAAAAAAGCAGCAAAGATATATGAAGATAAAATCTCAGCCTCATGGCTTAAAAACACAGAACTAGACTTGTCAAACCAAGGCATGTTTAGTAAAATTTTTGATTGAGAGGGAGAGATAAATGCAATTAAGTAACTATGGGGAATTTCCCGCATCTCTTCCAGTCATCGTAGAAGATGATCTCTTTTTATATCCATTTATGATTTCGCCAATCTTTTTGACAGACACGCAAAATATTGAAGCAGCCAATATCGCACTTGAGGATAACTCTTTAGTCCTAGTAGTACCAGTAAAAAACAATCTTGAGGGTGAGAGGAATTTTGATTCTATCCATAACGCAGGCGTTATTGGTTCGGTTATGAGAAAAGTTACCCTCCCTGATGGCAGGATAAAAATCCTCTTTCAAGGACTTGCAAAAGGTGAAATCCTAGAGAGAATAAGTGAAAATCCATTAAATGCGGTTGTAGGTGCTATCGAGATGCAAGGACATAACGAACTCAAAGTCAATGCAACTTTGGAGATACTAAGAGAGAAAGTACGAACGCTTTCCACCACCAGTGACCTTTTTCCACCTGATCTTTTGAAAACGATTGAAGAAAACCATGAACCAAATCGCATCGTGGATCTGATAGCAAGTACAATCAAACTTAAGCGTGAGCAAGCTTATAAACTTTTTACGGATAAAAACCTTGAAGAACGACTTTTTATGCTGATTGAGTTTATTGCCGAAGAGATCAATGCTGCCAAACTCCAACGAGAAATAAAATCTAAAGTACACTCTAGAATTGAAAAAGTCAATAAAGAGTATTTTCTAAAAGAGCAGTTAAAACAGATCCGGCAAGAGTTGGGCGATGATACACAAAGAGATGAAGAGATTGAAGAGTATCGTCAAAAACTTGAAGATAAAAAGCCTTTCATGGATGCTGATGCACACAAAGAGGTCAATAAACAAATTGATAGATTTGCACGCATGCATCCTGATTCTGCTGATGCAAACCTCATACAAGGTTATCTTGACTGGGTTTTAGAGATACCATTTGGAAAATATTCAAAAAAGAAGTTAGATATTCATCAAGTTAAAAAACAGTTAGATGCAGATCACTACTCTCTTGAAAAACCAAAAGAGCGGATTGAAGAGTATTTTGCAGTCAAAGAGCTCAAAGAAAAAAGAGGGATAAAAGACCAAGACAGCCGTGGAGAAATCCTCTGTTTTGCAGGGCCTCCCGGTGTTGGTAAGACCTCTTTGGCAAACTCTATCTCAAAAGCACTAAAGCGAAAACTTATCCGTGTAGCACTTGGTGGACTTGAAGATGTAAACGAATTAAGAGGACACAGACGAACTTATATCGGTGCAATGCCTGGACGAATTATACAGGGTTTAATTGAGGCGAAAGAGATGGATCCAGTTATTGTACTGGATGAAATCGACAAAGTCTCTCGAAGCCAGAGAGGAGATCCTACCGCTGTACTTTTAGAGATCTTAGACCCTGAGCAAAACAGAGAATTTAGAGACTATTACCTAAACTTCAACCTAGATCTTAGTCGTGTTATCTTTATCGCTACTGCAAATGAGGTAGGCTATATCCCTGCCCCTTTGAGAGATCGTATGGAGTTTATATTTGTCAGCTCTTATACACCAGATGAAAAGTACCAAATCGCTAAAAAATACCTTATACCACAAGAGCTTAAAAAGCACGGGTTAAAAAATGCAGAATTTAACATCAATAAAGGTGCACTAGAACTTCTCATATCAAACTACACGCGAGAAGCTGGGGTAAGAAATTTACGACGGAAAATTGCGGAAGTGCTTCGTAAAGTTGCAAAGAAAATATTGGAAGATAGTTCCATACTGAAAGTCTCAGTTACCGTAAAAAATATCAATGAGTTTTTAGATAAAGAGGTTTTTTCTATTGATGAAAAAGATAAAGAAAATTCTGTCGGTATCGTAAATGGACTCGCATGGACAAGTGTAGGTGGCGATGTTCTAAAGATTGAGGTTATAAAGATAGAAGGCAAAGGGGGACTCCAACTCACAGGAAGTCTCGGAGATGTCATGAAAGAGTCAGTAAAAATTGCACAAAGTGTGGTAAAAGTTTTGATAGATGAAAATTCA
>DQTU01000227.1 GCA_015662615.1 Campylobacterales bacterium
AAGGACAGATGGGTGAGCTGGCTGAAACCACACCCCTGCTAAGGGTGCGTACCTTTGCGGGTACCGAGGGTTCGAATCCCTCTCTGTCCGCCACTCTAACTCCCTAAAATAGGGCTTTTCAAACACTTCATTTTTCATCTGTGTATAAACTGTGTATAAAACCTATACAACAAGCTTGTTAATTGCATCTAAATTAGGCTTAATTTTACCAAAATAATAATCTCTGGTTGTTGATATATCAACATGCCCAATATTTTGAATAAGCCAACTTTCACTCATTCCATTTTCTATCATCAATGTAGCAAAGCTATGACGCATATTATAAAATTTACCAACTTTTACACCTGCATGTCTGCAAGCCATTTTAAACATTTTGTCCAAGCTATCAGTAGATGAATAAGGATTGCCTTTATAAGTTAGCCATACCCACTTACTTTTAAGTCCTGTAAGCAACTGTTGGGCTTTTAGTACCTCTTTTGCCTGCGGTAGCAGATCAACATAACGCTTTTTATAGCCTTTTGGTAAAGCTTCATCACCATCTCTTACACGTCTTTGAACATAGATGTAATTTTGATCAAAATTGATGTCATGCCATTGTAGCGCAATTAATTCTCCTGATCTTAAACCAGTAAAAAAACCAAGCTTTAGCATATTAAACATCTGTTTCCATGCCCACTCAGTTTGAAAATTGCGTGCATTTTTGGCATAATGACGACAAGTTTCAAGTAAAGCTCGAATCTCTTCAAGCGAATATGCAATAGTTTCTTTTTTAACAATCCGTGGGGCTTTAGCTATTCTTGACTCCATTGGATTGCGTTGTATCAATCCATCATCTACTGCTGCACTCAATATAGTATTTAAAACTGAACGATAATTTACAATTGTTTTATTTGAGTATGGCTTTCCATTTTGATAAGAGACTTTACCCTGACTAAGTTTAGTTTGCCATTCTGCTATCATTGTAGCTGTAATTGAATCTATAGGCGTTTCATCTCCAAAATATAGACAAATACGGTTAAACTTCTTTTTAACGTCTTGTTGAGTTTTTATTGATCTATCGGATAGTGTAGCATTTAAAACATATTCACCATACTCTTTTAGTTTTGGCATAGCTGGATCTTGCTGCATAGTGATAGATAAAGATGAATTATTTGGCACTTGATCTGGTCGTACTTTACCTTTTTCAAGTGCTATGCGCCAAAATTCAGATTCAGCATTACGGCTAAGAAATAAACGATTTTGCTTTGTATCTGGTAACCCAGTACTTACACGAATCAATTTTTTAGATACATATCTGCAAAGCCAAAGAACACGGGTATCTTTTCTTTCCCAAATGTATGCACAACCTTTTCTACGACTCACTTTTTAGTCCTTTCTTGGTTGTGGGCATGTGAAATGGTAGCATTTTCATCCTTTTTTTAGAATTGAAAGTGCTGACTTATGCAGATGGTAAATGCGTCCACGCTTTTGAAACTGTGATGGATGTATATTTCTTTTACACCATTCTCTTAAGCCATCAACACTGCTGTATCCGTACTCTTTAGCAAGTGAATCAGATAGTGGTATCCATTCAGGAAAATCCATTACAAACTGCTTAATAATCTGAATATCTGACTTTATTTCTGCAAGCTCTTGGGCTAACATCATGCTGCACCTCACAATCTCTTATATAGGAATTGGCATATCTATTTTGCTACAATTATCTTGTTCATATACATAATCTGGCTCATCTGTAGTTGTCCGCACTTGTCCGCACTTATCCGATTTAGAAAAATCCCTAAAATAGGAGTTATCCGACTTATCCGTGTTATCCGCTGTATTTTCACTTTCAAATTCAACTACTTCAAATTTTGTTTCTACTGATTCATGCTGAATAAGAAAAAATAAGTTCTTATTTTTCTCCTTAACTTTCTCTACTTTCCAGTATCGACCCTTGCCACTCTGAATAACTTCATTAGATCGATTTTTTGAATATCCAGATTCCAGTAAAAAAGTTAGGATTTGAGAATATGTAGGTGGAGTTTTGCAGTCCTCTATAAAAGAGATTATTTCATCTCTGATCTCTTCAAAAAGCTGATCTTCTTTAGCCCATTGTGTCTCAACTCTCTTAAGCATATGGTTTTCAATCTTATATGCCTGTTCCTCTATCTTTCCTGTTCTGTTTTTTGAAGGTACGAAAATAAATGTATTTTTATATTTATTTCCTACCAGCAAAAACATATTATCTATATCTTCTCTCCAGGCACTTGAGCCTGCATATACCTGCTCATACTTACTCATCTCTGCATTTGGTTTGTTGGTATGATGTAATGGAATGATTGTTGCGCCATTGTTTCTTAAACGCTTAAATATTTCTGTCAACTGACTTACATCTTTGTTTTTATCTCTATCTTTTCCTTTCATGAAATTTTTTGCACTGTCAAACACAATCAAAGTATCGCTTAAATCCCTTTTCATT
The DNA here is from genome assembly GCA_015662615.1 of Campylobacterales bacterium. Classification (GTDB taxonomy): domain Bacteria; phylum Campylobacterota; class Campylobacteria; order Campylobacterales; family QNZT01; genus SZUA-1433. Next base: position 2,459 of record DQTU01000227.1, read on the forward strand.
AGCTCTTTAATTACTCTCCAAACTTTGCTCTCATCTTTTGATATATATCTTAGTTTTTGACCTAATGCACGTTTCAACTCATGGATTTTTCGTTCTTGTATTGTTGTATCACCGTTATCCAGATCCAAGTAAATTACCCTCTTTATAGTTCCATTTATAAGAGCTGTATGACATATACCTATTACTCCTGTTGACTTTCCGCCTCCACTTTCACCAAAAAATACTGTTATTCCATTTTTAACTACTAAATTTTGTATGACATACTCTACTTTTTTATTCTCTAGTTCGTCTGGATCCATATCAATAGAATCTAACCATTCATCAAAGCTATCATCCCACTCT
>DQTU01000128.1 GCA_015662615.1 Campylobacterales bacterium
AAAGGATAAAAAGAGAACCTGTTAAAGCCAGATTTGTTGTTTAAAGATTAGTAAATAACAGACGAGAGATAGTAGCCACTTGGATACTTGTTAGTAACTTAAAAGAGGATGTATCAAGTGAAAAAATAGCTTTATGGTATTATCCATCGCTACTTTTCCTAACATACTTAGCATACTCATATTGTTTTCCTTTTTATGATTTATCTATCAATTGTATCCAATAGTTTTTTATAGTTAGTAAACAGAGCGTTATCTCTATCAAAATACTCCAACATGACCTCTACATATCTATCATGAGGATTTTTTATCTTTGAGATTTCTAGCCTTCTTTTAAAAGACAAATCATAACTATTTATAACTGTAGTAAAAGGCACGGGAAAATCAGTTCCAAAAAGCAGCTTATTGTGTATACCTTTTTGTTGTGATAAATGTCTAAGAACTTTTGCGCGAACTGGTGTTAGAAGCGCTGAAATATCAGCATAGAGGTTATCATAAACCTCCAGCATCTCTAAAAGTTTAAAATACTCATCGTTAAAATGTTTTGGATTTGAAGAGAGTGCTTTGAAAATTCCTAAGGGCGTGTAGCTTAGAGCCATGTGTGCACAAATAGTGTTAACACCGATTTCAAGCGGCTGGTCAAGCATCTCAATACTCTCACACTCTTTAAATGAGTGAACTGAACTTTCACTTCCGATATGAACAATAAGTGGTAAATTTTTCTCTTTTAATTTTTCAAAGTAGGGTACAAAGCGTTTTTCTCTTGTATCTACACCCCAGTAATTTTGTAAAAACTTTGCACCTTTGAAACCAAGATCATAATATTTGTCGATCAAGTCCAAGGCATCTGGACGCAAAGGATTTATTGAGAAAAAAGGGATTATGATATCTTTGTTTTTCAGATAGAGTTTTAGCAAGTCATCATTTGTCGCACAAACTGTGATATCTTTATGTAGGGTTTTTCCTTTTTCATCAACTCTTGCATCAACTCCAAAAAGGACTGTTTTTGAAAGATATTTTGACTCTCTAATATTTTTCATCAATCCAGCTGTGTAAGTTTCGTAAGGATTTTCTATTAATGCTTTTGCATCCATTCCAAGTTTTGAAGCAAAAAATCTAATAGCAATTTTATCATAAAACCTATCAAATTTCACATCTGAACTAAGCAGATGGGCATGGATATCCACCATGCTTAACTGCTAAGTTCTGTCGCTATTTTTTTAGCCATTTTAAGGTCTGTCTTTCCACTTCCTAACTTTGGCATCTCTTCGAGAAAATAATACGCTGAAGGTTGCATGAGTGGATTCAAGGATGATTGTTTGATCATATCTTTAAGTTCTTTTTCTTCTATCTCTCCATTATAAAGAAGTACAACTTTCTCACCTTTTTTTGCATCTGGTGCATTAGCAGCTACGATATCTACCTCTTCAGGAATGATGGCTCGTATCGCCTCTTCAACAGCTCCAAGAGAGACCATCTCCCCAGCAATTTTTGCAAACCTAGAGTAACGATCTACGATGGTTAAAAAGCCATCCTTATCAAGTTTTCCTTTGTCTCCTGTAATATACCAGCGGATTCCATCTCTTTCGATAAACACTTCTTTTGTTTTTTTAGGGTCATTCAAATTCCCTTTCATCACTTGTGTTCCGCCAACGATAATCATTCCTGCTTCA
>DQTU01000047.1 GCA_015662615.1 Campylobacterales bacterium
GGTTCTTTTTGGACGCTACAGATGCAAGGCTGTCAAACCTGAATGCGATGACTGTTTCCTGGCAGCACACTGTAAAACGAAAGAGAGTTTCAAGGTATAATGCCCTCTTCCTTCTCTTCATAAAATAACAAAAATTTCAGTAGGTTTGACTATCCTAAATTATAATGCCCCTAAAATTATGAGAGTAATAGTTAGATTACAATTAGAAGCATATTAATGCTTCCTCTTTCATGAGTATCATCATCCCAACTAGAGTCATAAAAAAATGAGTTGCCTCTATTGTTCATAGAAGAATATTGGTTTGAAAACAAGAGTATTCATTGTAATTATTGTGTTATAAAATATGATTATCATTTTGCAATCTTTTAGAGATTAATTTACAATTAAAAAGGTCGGAAAAATGAATAAACGTGCAAAATTAAGCAGAATTGTAGCTTCTGTAATTTTTGTGTTGGCATTTACTGGCTGTAGCAGTGACACTACGGTCACAGATGAAAGCAATAAAGACTTTGAACTTAAAAAGCTTGGTAGTTACTCATCAGGTGTAGAAAATGGTAGTGAAATATCTGCTTATGATAGTGTATCAAAAAGAGTATTTATTACAAATGGAGCTACAAATAAGATTGATATTATTGATATACAAGATCTTTCAAGCCCACAATTTATATCAAGTATAGATTTGAGTAGTTATGGTACAGGCGTAAACTCTGTAGCAGTTTCAAACGAAAAAGTTGCAGTTGCTGTTGAAGATGGCAATGCAACAGTTGGCGAAAAACAACTTAAAGGTAAAGTTGTACTATTTGATACAGATGGAAATTTCATTAAGTCTATAGAGGTTGGCTATTTGCCTGATATGGTAACTTTTAATGAAGATGGCACAAAAATCATTGTAGCAAATGAGGGTGAACCAAATGATGATTATTCTATTGATCCTATTGGCTCTATTGGGGTAATAGCTGTAGCTGATGGTAGCTATGTTGATATTAATTTTTCAAATGCCACTTTAACAGATGCACATGATGGTACAAAAGTTAGACTGGGAGAGACTCCTAGCAATGATAAAGCAAAAGATTTAGAACCAGAATACATCACTGTTCAAGGCGATTATGCCTATGTGACACTACAAGAAAATAATGCCATAGCAAAAGTAAATCTTACCAACAATACTCTAGAGTTTGTAAAATCTCTTGGTGCTAAAAGCTATGAGAGTGGTTCAGGCAATACTATAGACATAGAAGAAAATGGTGAAATTGAAATGAAATCGTTTGATGGTCTCTTTGCACTCTATCAACCTGATGCAATTGCTTCATATGTTGTAGATGGTCAAACCTATCTTGTTACAGCAAACGAAGGAGATGGTAGAGAGTATGGTGACTTTGAAGATGCGAAAAAGATAAAAAAACTTGATTTAGCAGATGCTATTAAAAGTAACTTTGAAGATGATAATGATCTCAAAGTTATGGTTGATTTAGGTAAAAATAGTGATGGCAAATATGAAAAACTCTATGCTTTTGGAGCAAGAAGCTTTTCTATTTGGGATGCAAATGGAGATTTAGTTTGGGATAGTGGTGATTTGATTTCTAAAAAAGTTGCAGAACTTCAACCAGAACTATTTAACCAAGATGATGGTGAAATGGATGGAAGAAGTGGAAATAAAGGTGTAGAGCCTGAAGGAGTAACTTTAGGAAAAGTTAATGAAAAAATTTATGCATTTATTGGACTAGAGAGACAAAATGTAATTATGGTTTGGGATATCACAAACCCCAA
>DQTU01000264.1 GCA_015662615.1 Campylobacterales bacterium
AGTTTCTTTTTCCGATGAAAAATATAGCTACTGATCCACGCACCAAGATACAAAGGCGCCATCATGTGCATCCAGCAACGCTTGAGAGAAATATTAAACAAGCTGCAATAAAGTCAAAACTTCACAAACGAGTCACCGCGCACACTTTTCGTCACTCCTACGCAACACATCTTTTACAAAGCGGGATTGATTTGAGAAGTATTCAAGAGTTATTGGGTCATAAAAGTGTAGAAACTACGATGATCTATACGCATGTTGTAGCGGAGATGAACAAGGCTAAAATTGTGAGTCCGTTAGATCTATGAGATATCACTCCATGAAGCTAGGGTATGGATATCTGGAAATCCATGCAGTATCTGTTGTGGTTTGAAGTTTGGTTTATAAGCAAATGCTTGACAGCCATCAACCCAATATCCTAGATAAATCCACTCTAAATCCAAGATTTTTGCTAACTCTATCTGATATATCAAAGAGTAGGTTCCTAAAGAGAGCCGTGCATAGTCAGGGTCATAAAAAAAGTAGATAGAGCTTATGCCGTCTTCCATGACATCTATCAAGTCAACCCCTATAAGCTTTTGGTCTTTGATATAAAGTACCTCTTTTCCAAACTCTCCAGCTCCCTCTACGAAGTTTTCCATGTAGTCTCGTGAAGAGATACTTTTTTGTTTCCAGCCATCTTTTTGGCTTTTGAAGTTGTGATATTTGTTATATAGTTCTATATGCATTTGGGAAATTGTCGGTTTTTGTACGATGATTTGTGTATCTTTGTTTCTGCTTTTTGCTTTTTTTTGTGATTTTGTCATGGTAAATTGGTTGACATGTATCCTTAGACTTTTGCACTCATTGCAACCCTCACAGATGGGATGAAAATAGTAGCGTCCAAATCTTCTCCAACCCCTATGAATTACGGCGGTGTTAAACTCTTTGGTTGCATTTTGGACATATTTGTAGTTCATCCTCACTGTATTATCGGGGATATACGCACACTCATAATCTAACATGCAAAAATCTTTTGAGTCAGGATTTAAGAGGTTTTGTGATTTGTCGATCAAGCTCTACTCTCCCAAAGTAGAAACATCTCAACATTATAGATATCACTGCGTCTTGGTTTGATATAAAACTCTTCTATCTCATAATTCTCGATTTTAAAATCTTCACTAATTTTTTCTATCTCAGACTCTAGTTCCTCTGCCAATGCCTCTATATCTTCTTCAACTTCCAATACTTTACGCTCCGCAACTGCAACATCATCTTTTTCACTGTAGATTTTTCGTGCATTTCTTATCGTACTTCCTGCTCGGCTTGCGGTACTTCTTTTGACAGCACTTCTCCCTAAAAAAGCATCCAAGATGGTCATGCCAAATGCCAAAACAGTATCTGTGGTACGACTGCTGACATCTGCTTCCTCTTTTTCAAGTTTTTCGATGGCTCTTTGGTATCTTTTATCCAGCGTTATTTTTTTCTTCTCAAACTTGGTTCTTAATTTTTCTGATGCTTCATCTTGTTTGATACGAAGTATATCATTGATACGAATTTTAAACTGCGGTATCATTTCGTCAACTTCTGACTCTAGTTTGAGTGAAGCAACTTTATAAAGTGTCAATAGTTTCTCATGGTAGAGATGGTTTGTAAACTCTTTTTCTAATTCATCAAGATCATCGGATTCAGAGATAAATCGTGGGATTTGAGCAAAGCTAGAGTTCTCAACGCTACTCACATCATAAAGTTCAAAATCATCCTCATTTTTATCTCCATTATCCCAATCGATCTCCTTATCTCTTACATCGATAAAATACTTATAATAAAACTCTTCCTCAACATCAATTGCTCTTTTGGCATTATAATATCGTATCGTTGCATTGGCTACAAGATAGGGTTCAAATTCTGGTGTTTCTGTGATTTTAGGCATGTGATAGTATTGGTCAATTTTATCAGAGAGCAGGGGCGGTGTAGAGCCTAATGATTTTTTCTCTTTTGCAGTGATGATTGGCTCTTTCTCTTGGGCTTTGAGTGCCTCTTTTTTATCATGCATCAAAAGTTCAATTTGAGGTTTTGAGAGCGGCCCTCTTAAGTATGACATGACCCAACGCGTAGAGAAAAGTGAGATTTCATCTCGGTGTGCACTTTTAAATAAAAAGACTCTCTTTTGTAAATTTGCCAAAAGTGCACTTATGCTTTTTTTATCCATCGCATCCGAGCCACTTTTGATAAGTCCGTCGATGACCCTTTCGATATCTTGTTTGGTTTGCAATCGTCCGATAAACCATGAGCCGATATTTGAAAGTCCTTTGTAGTCCAAATCTACTGGATTTTGTGTGCTTAGTGTGATATTGATGCCATAAGCACGGGCTTGTTTGAGAAGCAATAACATCGGATTTTTTGACGGCGGATTTGAAGTAGCTGGAAAAAATCCGTAAATCTCATCCATGTAAAGCATCGCACGAAGTGAGCTTGTACCACTTTGAGTCCGCATCCATGATATAAATTTATTTAAAAACATGGTTACAAAAAACATTCTTTCATTGTCGTTTAGATGGGCTATGGAGAGAATCGAGACTCTTGGTTTTGCCTCTTTGGTGTAGAGAAGTGACTCGATATCCAGAGGGTCTCCATCAAGCCATGCTGAGAAAGTAGGGCTTGCTAAAACATTATTTAAAAGCATCGCAAGTTTGAGTCTTTCATTTTGTGGATAAAAACTCTTAAGCGCTAAAACGCCTATTTTTTCAAATGGTGGATTGGCAACATGTCCGATGAGCTCTTCTAATGTTAAGTTTGTCTCTTTTTTCCAAAAGTGGTTAAAAAGTGTGGTAAGGAGTAGGAACTCTTTACTTTTTAGCGGGTCTGCCGTTATCCCTATGAGGGCGAGGATAGAAGTGACTGTAGAGTTTAAAAGATAAGAAAATGTATCCCTATCTTGTAAAGCTGCAACCGAAGGAGCGTCAAAACTACTAAGGGCAGATATCGGAATTCCAGCAGAGCTTCCCGGTGTAAAAATTGTAAAGTCAGCACCGTTTATATAGCGTTTTACTCTATCTCTATTTTGGTTCGCACTAAGTATCCCATGTTCCCATTTTTGGGCTGTAGCTTGTGCATACTCTTCAACGCTCATACCCTTTTTTTCAGCTTCTCCCTCATCAACCCAAGGTTCAAACTTTTTAGGATCAAAATCATCAAATGCCAATAGAAGATTTCCCATATCCCCTTTGGGATCGATGATGATACTTGGAATTTTGTCTAAAACTGCCTCTTCTATCATGGATATTCCAAGACCTGTTTTTCCACTTCCTGTCATGCCGATGATAGCAGCATGGGTGGTTAAGTTTTTATTTTTTACTAAAAGTAGGTCATCTGTCTGTTCGCCGCTTTTAATGTCTATCTCTTTTCCTAAGTAAAACAGCCCTAATTTTTCATATACTTCACTATAGTCCATCTATTTCTCCCTTTATCCATCCAGACCCAATAACTTTATCTTCATCATAAAATACAGCAGCTTGCCCCGGTGCCAATCCTTGCACATTTTCAAATAGTTTTACAGTCGCCTTATCTGCATCTATAATTACTTCACACTCAATTTTTGGACTTCTATATCGTATTTTAACAGAACATTCAAATCTCTTTTCATCGATAAACATGTTAAGTTCATCCACTTCAAAAGCCAATACATTTAACTTCTCTTTTGTTCCGACGGTAATTTGATTGTTTTTAGCATCAATCGATAGGACATAGTGTGGGTCATGTGCGCCGTGGACTGTAAAACCTTTTCGTTTTCCAATGGTGTAGTGCATGTATCCTTTGTGAAACCCAACTATATTTCCCTCTGTATCCAAAACATCTCCCGGTTGTTCAATGTTGATATGCTCTTTTAGTACTTCAAGATAAGTATCTTCAACAAAACAAATCTCACTACTCTCTTTTTGTTCTGCAAATGATTTTAAGATTAAAATACCACGAGCTATCTCTTTTACATCTTTTTTTAGCATGCCACCAAGTGGAAACAAAACTGAATCAAGCGCCTCTTTCTTAACATTTGAGAGGAAGTAGCTTTGATCTTTACTTTTATCAACAGCCTCAGCGATAAAGCCCTTTTTTATCTGTGCATAGTGCCCTGTTGCAAGATAGTCAAATTTTCCCTCTTTGGCAAAGTCTAAAAGTGCACCTAGCTTAATATTTCGGTTGCAAATTACACATGGATTTGGCGTAAAACCCTCTTTGTAGGTTTCAACAAATGGCATAAAAACCGCTTCATTAAAACGGTCAGATAAGTCTAATATATGGTATTTTATATTTAAGAAGTTGGCTACTTTTTCTACTTTTTGGATATTGTTTTGGTGGTAAGCTGGAGAGTCATGAAGTTTCATGTATACGCCTTCTATCTCATACCCTTTTTCTTTGAGTAGATAAGCAACAACGGTAGAGTCAACACCACCGCTCATGGCAACTAGAACTTTTTTCATTTGGAATTTTTTCTCACTTTTTACGATTTGAGATAAATTCTACCAAATTTTCGTAATATTCCCCCTTACCTTGCCCACACTCTTTAAGGTTGTTGGTGTGCGTTATAAGTAATTTATCTACTTCATTTTCAATATCTTCAAGATTATCACTCAAATATATCAAATCTAAATCTTCTTTACTTATAACACCCTCAGCCAACATAGAGTTTTGTATAAAATCATAGAGTGGCTGCCAGTACTTTGTTCCCACGAGTATGACTTTGACTTGAGAAATTTTCTTAGTCTGCATGAGTGTTAATGCTTCAAAAAATTCATCCATGGTTCCAAAACCACCAGGAAAAATGATATAAGTAAAAGAGTATTTTACAAGCATAACTTTTCTGGCAAAAAAGTAGTCAAATCCGATCTCTGTTGTTGTGTAGTTATTTGGTTTTTGTTCTTGAGGCAAGGCGATATTTAAGCCGATTGATTCACATTTTCCGCACTCATAAGCTCCACGGTTTGCTGCTGCCATGATTCCGTTTCCACCACCTGTGATGATATTGTAACCATTAGAACAGAGTGTGTTGCACAGCGTTCTTGTCTGTTGATAATAGGGATTATTTTCACTACTTCTTGCACTGCCAAATACTGTTATCGAAGGACCTAATTCTTTAAGCTCTTCAAACCCTTTGACAAAATCTGACATAACTTTAAAGACACTCCAAATATCATCTTTTTCGATATCATTTATAAATCTATTTTTAGGTTTTTTCTCATTATCTTAGTTGTGACAGTATCTCTTTTGGAGTACCGATTTCTACGATTTGAACACCGAAGTTTCCATCCACAATCACCACTTCACCTTTTGCAATGATTTTGTCACCTACCAATACATCCAAAGGTTCATTTGCAAGTTGATCAAGTTCTATAACGGATCCTATATCCATGTTGAGTACATCTTTTAAGAGTAAGGTTTTGGTTCCGATTCGCACACGAACTGGGAGTTGGACATCCATAAGCAGATCCATGTTTTTAAGTTCATCCTGAGAGAGTGTTATATCCCCTTCCCCTCGATCATTAGATTCATCTTCAAAATCCATATCACTACTTACAGGTTCAAAATTTGAGATAAAATCTGAATTTCCAGCAAAATATATTTTTGCTTCAGTTCCCCCAATTTGTACTTGCATGGTATATAATTTAGCAAATGTATCGAAGTTTGATCCAGCTTCTAAAAACTCTATGCTTTGAACCTCAAAACTAAGATTTGTAAGATCATTTTGTGCGGTTAGGGCAGTTGATACTGCTCCAAAGATATTGGATATAATCTCTTTTGAAGCATCTAAATCATCATCACTCATACTAGTCTGTTCTTCGCCCTCTCCACCTAACATCATATCGCCGAGGGCAGTTGCCAATGCCACATCCATAGCAAAAGAGAGTGAACCATTTTCACACTTTAGCGTGGCTTGTGCCATACTGTTTTCAATTATGAGAGAATCATCAATATCTCTCTCATTTTCAAATTTTATTTCAGGTGTCTGTCCTGTTAATCCTTCGATAACTGATACGGTTTCTGTAATAAGAAGGTTTATAAAATTATTCATTGACTGCCTCTTTTTTCATTTGTTCTCTTTTATCTCTTTTATCTTGTTCGTATTTTTGCAAAATTTCTTTTATTTCATCTTTATCATTTTTGATTAGTTTTGTAATTTTAAGTGTTTTATGGTGTCTATGTATTCCCATAGTTGCTTCAAAAACCTCTTTTTTATCGATGGTTACGATAGCGCTGTCAGAAGCTGGACGACTAAGCCTGATGATACTGCCTTTTTCTAGTGAGAGTAAATCTTTGATATTAAGCGTAGTTTCTCCTAAAATACCTTCATTTACGATATCTGCTCGCTTTAATAATGCCCTAAGTTCATTGTTTCGACTCTTTTTTGCACTGGTTTCTCCTAGCATGATATCTTTATTTGCCAATTTTGAGAGTATGGGTTCAAGATAAATCACAGGATATGCTAAATTTATCATGCCGCTTGTTTCACCGATAGTGATTTCAAGAACGATCATGATAACGATCTCATTTTGTGCTACTATCTGTATAACATTTGGACTTGACTCTTTAGACTCAACAAGAGGATAGAGCTCAGTTACTCCTGCCCATGCATCTTTGAGCTTGCTCATAATGAGCCTTAAAATAGTTTCCATAAGATTGAGCTCAATATCTGTTAATTCTCTCTCTCCTTCATAACTCTCCCCTTTACCTCCTAATAGTCGATCAAGCATGGGAAATGCAATGGATGGGTTAATTTCCAAAATGGCACTACCATCTAGGGGTTTTAGTGTAAAGATATTAAAACTTGTTGGGCTAGGCAGAGACATTAAAAACTCGCCATAGGTCATTTGATCAACGGATTGAAGTTGTATCTCTATGATTGAGCGCATGACTGTTGAGATATGGGATGCCAGGTTTCGTGACATTTTGTCATGAATACCTTTGAAGGCACGAAGTTGCTCTTTTGAGACACGGTTAGGACGTTTAAAATCATAAAGCATGATTCTTTCAGTCTCTTCTCCTTCATCATGCCTATGATCAGTCTCTTCTTCATTACCTCCTCCGTCAAGAAGGGCATCAATCTCATTTTGACTTAATATATCGGCCATATTTACACTGTCAGTTTTTCTCTGATTTGTCTCATCAGTTTTTTGTGAAGTTGTGAAATTCTTGATTCACTGATGTCCAAAATTTCACTAATTTCTTTAAGATTCAACTCTTCAAAATAGTAAAGTTGTATGATAGTCTGTTCACGATCATTGAGTGTTGTTAAAATTGCTTTAACAGCTTCTATCAGTTGGTCTTGTTCTACTTTATCTTCTACGCAATCTTTAGGATTCGCCATAATTTGTTCATTGAGCGGTACATTATTGGCAATTTCAGCAGCTGCTTTTGCTTCTCTAATTTTTGATAAATTTTCACCTAGTTTTTCTGCTAAATATTCTTCACTTGGTTCACAACTATATTCTGTCAAATGTTTACTGGTTTCAAGTTCAATTGCTTTTATCAATCTTCTATTGTTTCGGCTTACAACATCTAGGCTTCTTAGATAATCAAGCATAGAGCCATAAACTCTTTTTTTCGCATAACCCCAAAAAGAGTCATTTTGTTCAACATCATAACGGCGTGAGAGTTTAACCATCTCTTCAACACCGATAGCAATTAAATCATTTACATCTATAGAAGAGGGCAATCTCTCCTTTAGTCTAAAAGACATTGCTCTTACTGCGGGTAAATATTGAATAACTACTTCATTTGTCTCTGCGTATTGATTTTTTCTTGTTAATGTTTTAATGCTCATCCCCTAAATTCCTTCTATATCTTTATTCTTTGTCTCGTGTATACTCTTTAATAGAGTTGTTATTTTGTCTTCTCTCTCTTTAATCTCAGCTATTTGTTCATTAGATATTGATTCATAATCTTTGGTATTAAAAAGATTATCTTCAATTTCCTTTGCGGATAGAAAAAAGATCAAAACGATGTGTACAAACAGGTAGAAAAAAAGTGTGATTGTTAAAGTCGAAAGTAGGAAATTAAGAGCTCCATCAAATTTTACCATAGAGAAAATCATACCAATAAAAAAACCGCACACCGTAAAAAATGCAACATAATTTTCACTTCTCAAACTTTATCCTCAATTATAAAATATTAAATTTTAATAAACTACTAAACGCCTTACAAAAAGTCCTTCACTTCTGTGAAAAACTTCACAAGCTTTCTAAGCATTTACAAAGCAACTAGTGTGCCAACTATTTAAATTTTTAAAAGAATTTTTTGATTTATTGTATAAATTTAGATATTTTCAAACAATCTTTTGAAAAAAAGTCCAAAACTATTTTTTGGTTTTTTTGCAGGGGAGAGATGTTCAAGTTGGAGAATTAAATTATCCACGATCTCTTCTAGTTGATAAGATGCGATACTGTGAGGATGTGTTTTTATAAAAAGAGTACGAAGTTTTAGGGATTTTGATATGATCCGTGAATTATCAATAGCGCCTAAAAAGTTTAAAAATAGTGGATTTTCAAGATTATTCTCAGCAACTTTCCGAATCCTCTCATAGATAAAACGACCCTCTCTCTCATTTTCAGTAGCATTTACGATAAGATTTAAGTTTTCATTGAGGAGCGAAGCAATTTTTATCAAAGCATAAGCATCAGTTATGGCCGTAGGATCTGGAATGGTTACCACAATCACTTCATCTGCATGTTCTAAAAAAGTTTGTACATTTTTCCCAATTCCTGAACCCGTATCAATGATGAAATAATCTAAAGTATCTAAAAATTCAGATGCTTCAATGAGCTTACTATAGATATCTTGACTCTCAAAGTTGAAGATTTCACTTCCACTCTCTCCTGAGAACAACAGTAAGTTCTCTTCTACCTCTATAACAATATCTTTTAAATCACACTCGCCCTTGAGAACATTTAAAAGATTCTTTTTTGTATGTACATTAAAGATGATATCCAAATTTGCCAACCCGATAGAAGCATCAAAAATTCCAACTTTGTAACCTCTGCGTACTAAACTTGTTGCAAGATTAGAAGCGATCATGCTTTTTCCCACACCGCCTTTTCCACTGGTAATTGCAAGAACTTTTGTGGTTAATGGGTTATGCTCAACTTGCGCTTTCTCCACAATCTCTTTGAGTTTTTGGGCTTGAGTATTCAACTGTAAGCCTTCTTGGTAAATCCTTCAAAGAGACAATCCACTAAAAAATCCCCAGTTGCCATTTTGATATCATCAGGTACTTCTTGACCCGTTGAAAAATAACTTGTTGGTTTTTTGGAGTCGATGATAAGTGAAAAGATATTTCCAAAGCTTCGGGTTTCATCAAGTTTTGTGATGACCAAGGTATCAATGTTTAAAAATGAGAAACTTTTATAAGCGTCATTTAAATCTTCAAGCTTTGCAGATGCGGAGAGTACCAAGTTTACATCTATTTGACGGTCAGTCTGTTTTATGAAGTTTGCAATTTTTATGATTTTTTCTCTATCTTGTGGAGAGCTCCCAGCAGTATCTATCAAAATCAAATCACAATGGTTTAAAGCATTTAACGCCCTCTCAAAATCGATAGAATCCGTCACATCTTCGATAGGAAGCTTTAACATTTTTGCATATTGAAACAGTTGCTCTAACGCACCAATCCTATAGGTATCAAGGGTAATAATTCCTACTTTGTTTTTATACTCTAAAAATGAGTATTTAGCAGCCAATTTTGCCAAAGTTGTAGTTTTCCCCACGCCAGTAGGTCCGACAAACATCATAATCTTCTTTTCACCTCTAGGAATTGCTTTCTCAATGCGTGTGGGAATCATCTTTTTTAAAAGCACATGAAAATATCTTTTTATCGTTTCGGTACTATTTCTCATGTAGGTTGGCATGTGTTTGAGTGTTGCATCCATAATCTCATTGAGATGCGTCTCATCAATTCCACTTTTCTTAGCCAATCTGTAAATCTCTGCAAACTCTGGAGGGATATTAAGCGCTTTTGCCTCTTCATTATCTTCCCAAAGCATATTTTGTAAAATTTTTATCTTATCACTTAGGGTGCCTATCTCCTCTTTTATCTGTTTAAACTCATCGTTTTTGATTTCTTGTTTTACTTCATCAAAGGCGCTTCTAGGCGTTATAGCTTCTAGTGGATCACTTAACTGTTCAAGTCGTGAGAGTTGTTTTGCAGTTTGAGAGATATTATTCATAATATCTTCATCAAAGATAGGTTTGATCTTTGGTTTTTTTGGCTCTATTTTTAGCATAACATTGTCTTCTACCGCAACAACCAGTTCATAAAGTGCATCTTGTGAGAGAGATTTTTTTGGAATCTGTTTGGTACTAACTACAAGAGCATCTCTACCACAAGCCTTTTGAGCCTTTTGTAGAGCGATTGCAGGAGAAATTGCGGTAAATGTAAACAGTTTCATATTCTCTCTTTCAGATATAAGATAATGGTACCAAGACAGACTCTCTATCTTGATAATGCGGATGAGGGATAATTAAATCTCTTCTATTTACACTTATTTTATCGAAAAATATTATATCAATGTCTAAAGTTCTCGGACTATTTTCAAAATGCCTAGCTCTTTTAAAAAACTGTTCTACCCTTAGTATAAACTTAAGAAGATTGATTGGATTTAGGTCTGTTTTTACTATGAGTACTGCGTTGTAAAAATCTTCCTGATTGGCGTATCCAAAGGGTGGGTTTTTTAAGATGGGTGAAGTTTGAATGATGTCTACTGCACCGCTTTGTTTAAGGTAGATAAAGAGTTTTTGAAATCTTCTTCTTGTATTACCGATATTGCCCCCGATTCCAAGAGTAGCGATATGTGATTTTTTAGATTTCTTTAGTGCTTTATAGGGGTAGTTTTTATCAAAATAGAGTGTAAGATTTTTATTTAAAACTTTTTTCAACTTTAAAGAATTTCAACTCCATTTGAAGTTGCAAGCACCATATCTTCTATCCGAACTCCAAATTCATCAGGGAGATAAATACCCGGTTCAATGGTAAAAACCATATTTTCTTCGATAATCATGGAGGACTTTTTAGAGATAACAGGAAGCTCATGGATATCTAAACCCACACCATGACCCGTAGAATGTACAAAATATTTTCCAAATCCCGCTTTTTCAATAACCTCTCGTCCTGCTTTGTCAATATCACTAGCTTTGACACCAGGTTTTGCTATCTTTATTGAGGCTTCTTGTGCTTTTAAAACAGTGTCGTAAACTTTTTGTTTTTTTGCATCTTTAAATTTTTGAATTTTGGAGAAGTTCATATCATCTGTAAGTTCAGAAACTCTAGTTCTATCTGAACAAAATCGTTCATATTTCAAACCAGCATCAACAAGTAATAATGAGTCAGATGATAGAATTTTATCACTAGCATAAGCATGAGGTTTAGCGGCATTTTCATCCACAGCAGTAATAGGATGAAAACTCAAATCATATTTACCATGTAGTTGTAGTATTCGCATCGCCTCAAAGTTTATATACTGTTCGCTTTTTCCAACGCCTTCATTTTGTAAATAGTTCGCAAATTGGTCAAAGGCTTCACTTCCAAGTTTTACCGCAGTTCTTAATAGTTCAATTTCTCTATCGCTTTTAATAATCCTCTTTTTTTGTGAAAAATTTGGAGCACTTTTAAAAGTGATTTTTAGAGATTGTTTGAGTTTGCTAAATTGTGCGACGGTAAAATCAGAAGGGTCGTAAAAGATTTTTTTGATCTTACTCTCTTTTATAATCTTTTTCGCTACAACATATAAATCTCTTGGTGTTTCAATGACTTCTGCATTTTTAACCATCTCTTTTGCTTCGATTGTGTAGCGCGGATCAGTTATAAAATAAGCTTCATCTTCTAACTTGATAAAAAGTTCATTGTCGCATGAAAAGCCGCATTCATGGTATACGGCGTTTTCATCTTTGAGAATATAGTTTGTCATTAAGCGGGTTTTTGAGCCTCTGCTTTTTGTGCTTGAGAATCTTTTAACGCTTTGATTTCGCTAAGGATTTGAGTCATCGCAACCATCGCAAGATGATAAGAAAATGGACCAAAACCACTAATTTGACCAGCACAAACTGGAGCTACAAGGCTTGTATGTCTAAACTCTTCTCTTGCATAAATGTTTGAGATATGCACTTCAATTGTTGGAATTTGAACCGCTTTGATAGCATCACGGATTGCGATAGAAGTATGAGAATACGCAGCAGGATTGATGATGATTCCATCAGCATCACCGATACACTCTTGAATCTTATCTATAATCTCACCCTCTAGGTTTGATTGAAAAAATTCAACTTCAGTCTCACTTTGCTTTGCATACCCTTCCATTTGAGAATGGATATCTTCTAATTTCATTGGACCGTAAATATTTTGCTCTCTTAAACCTAACATGTTAAGATTTGGACCTTGTATAACTACAACTTTCATCTGTTTCCTTTTAATATATAAATGTCATAATATCATAACGAAATTTTGGTAAATAAGGAATTATAGTGACTATTATCAGTAGCGATTATCTACTCGTTTGTGATGAAAAATTTACGGTTTTAGAGAAGTGTGCCATCTGTTTTGATGAACAGATAAAAGAGGTAGCTTCTTTGGAGGTACTGACTTCAAAATACCCCGATGCAAAAGTCATCGAGTGTGAAGCAAATACCGTTTTAATGCCTGGACTTGTAAATGTTCATGTCCATTTAGAGTTTTCAGCAAACAAAACAACACTCCAATATGGGGATTTTATCGGCTGGCTAAATAGCGTGATAGAGCATCGAGATGAATTAAGTACAAATTGTGATGATGCATGTATCGATAAAGTATTAGAGGATATGCTTCAAAGTGGGACAACAACGATTGGTGCGATTAGCAGTTTTGGTGTGGATTTGCCCTCTTGTGTGAAAACCCCCATGAATGTAGTTTATTTCAATGAAGTTTTAGGTTCAAATCCTGCGGCTGTTGATGCACTTTATGGGGATTTTTTAGGAAGACTTGAAGAGAGCAGGGGACATGAGAGTTCAAATTTTACGCCTGCTATCTCGATTCACAGCCCTTACTCAACCCATCCAATTTTAGCCAAAAAAGCACTTGAAATTTCAAAGATGAGAGATATGGTAGTCTCAACGCATTTTATGGAGAGTAAAGCTGAACGAGATTGGTTAGATAGCGGAGAGGGGGATTTTCAATCCTTTTTTGAAAACTTTGCACCCAATGCTAGACCTGTAAATGATGGATTTTCATATCTTGAACTTTTTGAGGAGCAAAAGATACTTTTTACCCATGCAACATATGCAACAGACGCAGAGTTTGAAATAATGAATGCGTTAGGAACTGTTACGCACTGCCCTGTATCAAACAGACTTTTAGGCAATGGAAAACTCGATATCAACAAAGTTAAAAATCTTACCTTAGGAACCGATGGTCTTAGTTCAAATAATTCACTAAGTATGTGGGATGAGATGAGAGGAGCTTTGATGATGCATGCTGATGAAGAGCCAAATAGATTGGCTCAAAAACTTATATTGGCTTCTACTTCAAATGGGGCAAAAGCTTTAGATAAAAACTCTGGTAAACTGGAAGAGGGGTATGATGCTGATATGATTTCAGTCAAGTTACCTGATAGTTTACAAAACTTAGATACAATTTCACTCTTTTTGATTTTACATACAGATAAAGCAGAGAAGATAATAATTCAAGGAAAAGAGATCAAATGAATTTTTTAGCGAAACTATTTTCACCCATTACGGCACTTTTAGGATTTATACAGAGGTATTTTAAATCAATTCTATTTTTAACAGTTCTGTTTTTAATTTTTGGCTCTCCAAACAGCGAACGATTGAAACCCTCAAATCTTATGAAGATAGAGTTAAACGGTCCGATTTTCGATAGTTCAAGATTTTTAGAACAAGTTGAAGAGGCTGAAAAAAGTCATATCAAAGGCGTGTTGCTAGTTGTAAATTCCCCCGGTGGTGCAGTAGCTCCTTCAATCGAAATGGCATTAGCAATCAAAAGGCTTAAAAAAAATAAACCAGTTATCGCTTATGCGAGCGGCATCATGGCAAGTGGAAGTTATTATGCTTCTATCTATAGCAGTAAAATCATTGCAAATCCTGGAGCCATGATAGGCTCAATCGGTGTCATTTTCCAAAGCCCAAACTTTAAAGAGTTAGCCGACAAAATAGGGATAAAAGAGCAAACTATCAAAGTTGGAAAGTTCAAACAGATAGGAACACCAACCAGAGAATGGCTCCCTCACGAAAGAGAAGAGTTAGAGACGATGATAAACGATACCTATGATATGTTTGTTGAAGATGTGGCAAATGCAAGAGGATTAGATATCAACAAAAGCAGCGACTATGCAGATGCCCATGTTTTTACCGCTCGCATGGCAAAAGATGTAGGACTTATCGATGAGGTGGGGTCTATCTATACAGCGACAAAAGAGATTGAAAAGTTAAGTGGTGTGAGTTTCCCTACATGGAAGAAAAAAGATAAGATTGATAAGTTTATGGATAAATTTATCGTAGAGAGTGTTTCAAAAATATCTAGTTATTTTTATGGGTTGAAAGCGTATTGAGTTAAAACAGTATATATTTAAGTAATATTAACCATATAAAATATATTAATAAGTTAAGAAAATTTGAATATTTAATCTTTTTCTGATAAA
The DNA here is from genome assembly GCA_015662615.1 of Campylobacterales bacterium. Taxonomy (GTDB): domain Bacteria; phylum Campylobacterota; class Campylobacteria; order Campylobacterales; family QNZT01; genus SZUA-1433. The sequence goes on from DQTU01000264.1 coordinate 14,649, forward strand.
CTTAGTTAATTTTAATTACTAAGGTTAACTATGTCTGATATTTATAGCTCTCATATTTTTATGTTTCCGCTTGACTGGTATAAAAAATCATGACTTTAGAGAGTGTCATAGATAACGATATAAGTTGTGTCATTCCCCTTATATATGCATATAAAGATAAGAGAAAAAAACATATTTTACTTAGTGAAAACACTACTGTAAACCCAAATCATGAAGTAGAAAAACCCATTTATTGAAATTCCACCATTTTCATTGAATTTTTACACTTTTTTAACAAATTATAATTTTCAA
>DQTU01000188.1 GCA_015662615.1 Campylobacterales bacterium
ATCTGCTCATCGGTGATAATTTCGGCTGCACCCCGTTTTATCTCATTCAAAGCTTCTTCTATCATTCTCATCCCTTCTTAGATTTGTTTATATGCGTCAGTAAGACTAACCAATTCAATCAACTTGAATTTCTTCTCCAACAACTCTTTTAAATGATTTTGATCATTGCTTTTTGTCTCAAAAATTACTTCACATACATTGCTGACAGATGATCCGTCACCAAGTTTTATTGAAATTATATTTAAATCAATTTTTGCTAAAAAAGAGAGAAATTTTGCCAATGCACCTTTTTCATCTTTAAGTGTTACTAACAACCGATAGCCCTGCATTTTACTATCGCTCCACTCGATATATAGCATTGGGGTCTGAACTTGAATCAAACCATATGCTTTCTCACAAAACTTATGATGAACTACTGCTTTGCTACCAATTTTAAATGCGATAATCGGATCATCTCTTTTAGGATGACAGCAGTAATCAAACTCAATACCACTAATATAATCTGCAGTATATACTATGAAGTTTTCAAAATCATACCGTTTCAGCCTTCTTTGCTGCCTTTGTAAAAATACCAGAAATTTAGAGCGAACTTTTTTTGAATCAATAAAACGGTGAATCACATCTTTATAGAAACTCAACTCTCTTGCTACACGATATATTTGAGACTCTATTCCCTCTTCTTTTATCCAGGATTCAATCTCTTTTGTAGAGACAGAGAAAGTTATACTTAAAATATTGATTGAACTCATACGATCAATCTCTTTTCGTCTCTGATTGCATCTCATCCTCATATGGCTCTTGGCACGAGAGGTTTTAACCGCATCAATCCATGTACAGTGATATATTGGATGATCAGCCGTAATTATCCTTACAAGATCACCATTTTTTAGTTCAGTAAGCAGTGAAGCTTGCTGTTTATTTACCAAAGCACCACTTGCACGCTCACCTACCTGTGTATGTACAGCATAAGCAAAATCAAGTACTGTTGCACCCCGTGGCAAACTTATCTGATCTCCTGCCGGAGTAAAAACACTTATATCTTCACTATAAAGATCATTCTTTACAAGCTCATAAAACTCTTCTATCGATTCATTTTGAAACTGCAGATTTTTAAGCCACTCTATATTGATATTGGAACTTCCAAGTTTATATTTCCAATGGGCAGCAATACCATATTCTGCAGTTTTATGCATCTCGTAAGTTCTAATTTGAGCTTCTATAATTGAAGTATCATCAAAAACTGTCGTATGAAGTGTTTGGTAACCATTCTCTTTAGGAAGTGCTACATAATCTTTAAATCTGGCTATTAATGGTTTAAAGTTCAGATGCAATGTTCCCAATGCTTTATAACAATCCAATGGTTCATGAACTAAAACTCTTATAGCTAACAGATCAAGTATCTCATCTATTGATATACCTTTTCTCTGCATCTTCAAATATATCGAATAGTGATGTTTCACACGGCCAAAAATCTCAAAACTTCCAGCTTTAAAACCATGATGAACCATCAATGTTTTTACTTTTGAAATAAATGTATTTAATTTAATCTGAAAATCTTGCCTGTGTGATGTTAAAAAACTCTCTATTCTTGCATACTCTTCAGGGAAAAGGTAGTAAAAACTCAAATCTTCCAATATATTTTTTATAGCTGCAATACCTAATCTATGAGCTATAGGAGCATAGACTACCAATGTCTCTTCAGCAATTCTTTGCTGTTTTGCTTTGGGCAAAGCATCCAATGTCATCATATTATGTAAACGATCACAAAGTTTAATGACCAAGACACGGACATCTTCTATTGAACATATCAGCATTTTACGAAAAGTTAGTGCTGATGCAAGAAGTTTCTCATCTGAAGTTGACGGAAGAAGTTCATTATCTCGAATTTCAATGATTTTAGTCAATCCTTCAACAAGATTGGACACATCTAATCCAAACTTATTTTCAATATCTTTAATTGTATATGGAGTATCTTCAACAACATCATGAAGAAGTGCTGCTATCACCATTATTTCATCTGCACTAATAGCAGCAGTGATAGCTGCAACCAGAATCGGGTG
>DQTU01000268.1 GCA_015662615.1 Campylobacterales bacterium
TTATCTTTTAGGTGGATTGGGTTATGAGTATGTACCTGACGATACCCCAGTTTTTGAAAGTCATCCATTTATCCAAGCTGGTTTAGGAGCAAGATACCCATTGACTGATCGTGTGACTTTGGTTTCTGAGTTTAGAGCTTTGCAGATGTTTGGCAGTAGTGATGAGGACAATGAGTTTGCACTTATGTTGGGTATCGATATCCCTCTTTTTGTAGAAGTTATCCGTGCTCCAATAGAGAAAAATAGAGGAAATTTGCCAGAAGTTTCAGCGCCGTTAGCTCCACAAGTTGTTGATGGTGATGGTGATGGAGTGGCTGATAGCGTAGATAAGTGCCCTCATACTCCCGCAGGAGATAGAATAGATATAAATGGTTGTACGATTGTAAGTTTTATTGTCACACCAGAAGAAGTAGCATACATAGAAGATGCTGGGATTGAGCCAAAAACAAAACATATAGAGCCAATTGTTCAAAAGAGTATACGAACAAAGACAAAACGACAAGATCTTAAGATTGGTTTTGAGTCAAACTCTGCGGTAATTAAGTATGCATCAAAAGCAAGAGTAAAACGCTTCGCAACTTATCTGAAAAACAATCCAAAATTAAAAGTTACAATTGAAGGCTATACAGATAACAGTGGACTAAGAGCAAAAAACTTAGCACTTTCAACCAAAAGAGCACAAGCGGTTCGTTCTTTACTTATACAATACGGTGCAAATGCATCAAAAATTAAAGCAGTTGGAAAAGGGAATTTAAATCCGATAGCAGATAATGAAACTCCAAGCGGTAGAGAGAAAAACCGAAGAATTGAAGCAGTAATACACTAAAGGAAATAGATATGAAAAGAATATATTATATAGTAACAGTTGCAATTTTTACACTATTTGTAAGTGGTTGTGGTGAAGATAGAAGTCATGGGTCAGATAACCTTGATGAGTCTGGAAAAAAAACATCATGGATTTATGATAGTGATCAAGGCAAACTAATGGTAGAAAACAATTTTGTCTATATCCCTGGTGGTTTTGATGTAGATGGGGATGGAGTAAAAGAGGGTGGATTTTGGATCTCTAAATATGAAGCAAAAGATGATAATACAACTGATAAAACTATTGATGTAAGTGACATTACAAATATTCAAAACTTTCTTGCGGAAAATTTCCAAGTTTTTAATGCAAATAGTAAGATGTTCGATAAATCTTTAACTCAAGATAGTGGATATTCAATTAGTTCAGCTTCAGACATTGTAGGTCTTAGCGCTTCAAAAATTATCTTCAATGAAACAGGAGATATCGTAAGAAATATTAGCCCGCTTGAAGCGGTGATTTCATTGCAAAGCTCTCAGATAGATGGTGGTTATGAGATTTTGCTTCCTAGTGAAAAACAGTGGATGCATCTTGTAAAGCTTATTACAAATAATCCAGAAAACTGGACAGGTAAAGAGATTGGTAAGGGCAAACTTTTCCAAGGTAATAGATATACTATGAGTGATCGCCGTACATTTGTGATAGAAAACTCAATTCTTGGCGAGGATCAATATGTACCCAAAGATTATAAAGTAGATGTATATGATCTCTCAGGCGGTGTAGCTGAGTGGACATCAGGCATGATTGCGATAGAGGATAGGTTTTTAACAGGTGATTCTGGAAAACAAGAATATAATGATATCAATAGTATCCCATCATGGTGGAAACCAATTTTAAAAGATCAGACAATATCATTAGGCTCTATTGAGGGCGCAGGACAATATCATGATGGATCTGCAATAGCTGGGACAAATGATTCTCTAGTAGTAAATGCTGATGGCACAAAAGGTGATGTTGATAATTATGCTGTCGTAGCTCGAGGTGGTTCAAATTCAGTTGATGATAATACATTAGTAGGAATTGGCGCTGCAAAACTCAATTATGGCGCTGGATATCAAGGACCTACAGTTGGCTTTAGAGCAGCAAGTGATTACCTTTATTGATTAAAATTTAGGCACTTTGTTGTAAAATATCATCTATAAGGATAAACATGGATGAATTTATAACAGAGTCTCAAGTGTCAAAAAATGCACTTAATATGGCGACACTTGCCTCTACTCTTCCAGTTCAAGTTTTGATATTTGGCGAAGTAGGGGTTGGAAAAAAATCTTTAGCTCATGTTGTATTCCATGATGCAACTCTCTTTGATGCATTAGAATTTCAAGATATGATAAATGACAATAGTATCAACTTGGAAGATTTTGAGATTTTGATTCTTTCAGATATCGATAGAGTTAATAATATCAAACAATTTATTGAAAAACTAGAGAAACAGCATATCAAAATTATCGCTACAGCCACACAGGAAAAAGAGAGCTTTGGTGAAAAATTTGCAGTCAGAATTGATTTACTTCCACTTCGTGATCGAAGCGAAGATCTTGAAAATCTTTCACTAAATTACCTTACACAAGCAAATAGACTTTTTGGTACAGATACTAAAATAGATAATATTGAGATGGATTTTTCAAAAAACAGTATCTCTTTGAGAGAGTCTATCTATAGAGGTGTTGTTTTTGACTCTATAAATGAAAATCAACTTGCAACGCTTCTTGAAGGTTTTTTACTTAAACAGATGGATGAGATAACTGAGTATAAAGAGCTTTTGGAAATATTTGAGATACCACTTATCAAAGCAAGTCGTACAAAGTTTAAAAGTCAGCTACAGATGTCCGGGGCATTAAATATAAACCGAAATACTTTGAGAAAAAAGATAAATCAATATGGCTTGGAGGAGTAGATGAAAACACTCAATGAAACATTTTTAGAATATGATCTAAATCCTTTTGTCGTCTTTAGCAGTAGCGGAAAGCTTCTTCGCTATAACCTTGAAGCTGAGTATTTACTCTCTTTTGTTTCACCAAATAAGTTATATGAATTAGCAGTAAACTACGCACCTAAAAGCTTTGGCACACAAAGAAGTCAAGTCTATCTTAGATACGATAGATATACATTTTGTGCTCTGTTGGTTGGATATTTGGATGATGAAAAGATAGGGTTAAGACTTTATAAAGAGATGACAAATTCATCTTCTAATGTTTCAAAAGGAGATGTAACTGTTACAAATCTTTTTGCACTTTTGGAGCTTTCCAAAAATAGTGTATTTGCAAATAAAGATCTATTAATTACAGAGTCATTAGATCCAACACTCCCAGAGATGAAACTACATGTTGAGAGTTTTTTGAAGCTTTTAAACCGTATTTTCACAGAGTATGTTGATTGTGAAGAGATTGAAATCATGGTTGGGTTAAAAATTGGTCAAAACCTTGTTGTTGATGGAAAATCTTATCCTATTTGTAATGTAAGTGTAATAAGCAATAAAGTAGATATACAAAATAGCAATGTTCTGCATGCTCTTGCATCTGAGGCAAATGTTGTGGTTATCATGAAAGAGGACAAAACAATAATGGAATTTCCAATAATTGCTTAAAATTTAATCACTTTTTTATTAAATACATTTATCATTCATGTTAACATCTTTTTGTATTTTTCAAAATGAGGAGTTAGATATGAAAAAAATTACATTAAGTTTAGCAGTAATTGCTATGATGGTAACAGCTGCGAATGCTGATATCAAAAATGAAAGTTTTGGTGGAAGTGGAAGTCTGTTTTATGGTACAAATGATGCAAGTGATGGTGATCTTTTTAATAAAGCTACATCATTTGGAAATGCAGCAGTACAATTAGGTGGAACGGCATCTGTTGGTTCATGTGATACATGTGTGAAATTAAACTATGGTGTTACTGGCGTTTCCACAATGGGCCTTGAAAACACACTTGTGGGTAGTACTTGGGTAAATCATACTGATGGTTTAAATGATGGTGTTTGGATCGATACATTAAATCTTACTTTTAATCCACTGGATGGTATTTCAAATACTACAATGGTTGTAGGTCGTCAAGCACTTGCTACTCCAATGGTATTTACAGAGACTTGGAATATCGCTAAAAATACTTATGATGCAATTGTTGCAGTAAACAATGATATCACAGATACTACATTAGTTGGTGCATGGGTTGGAAGATCTAATGTTGCTGGTGGTTCAACTGTAAATGTTGCAAACATTGGTGATGGCTATAGTCAATTTTTAACTAAAGAGGGTGCATACGCTTTTGGTGCAGTAACAAAATTGATTCCAACTGTAGATGCACAAGCTTGGTATTATGTAGCTCCAAGTACTGCAAATGTTGCATGGCTTCAAGCTGAGACTAATATCGCTGGTTTTACACTTGGTGCTCAATTTGGTATGTTAGATGGTGCTGATAATTCAGATGGTAATGCGATTGGTGTTAAGATAGGTTATGATTATTCAGGAATTGGTGTTAGTGCTGCATACTCGACAGTTGATCAAATGGATGGAACTTCTGGAGCTTTAGGTTTTGTTAACTTAGGCGGTGCTCAAACACCTCTTTATACTGCTGGTTGGTGGGATGTTGGAAGTCAAGGTGCAAGTGATACAGATGCATATAATCTAACTGCTACATACGGTTTAGATGGTATTGCTGATCTTGGGCTTTTCTATACAAACTGGGAAAATCAAACTAGTGGTAATGCAACAAGTGAAATTGCTGTTACAGCTGGTAAATCTTTAGGGAACCTAGATGTAACTTTAGCATTTATAAATACAGATGCTGATGGTGCGGCTGATACAGTAAACGATATCCAAGCTTATTTAACTTACAACTTCTAACAAATTGTGTCACCTTCGGGTGACTCAATTCTCTCTTTATTCAAAATATATCATTTTTCCTAAAGTTTTTTAATATCTTGTCGATTATACAGGTAACATAAATTAGGAGTTTGTAATGTATAATATACAAAAGATTATCAAAACAACAGCATTACTTGCTGGTTTGTTTGGATTTGTAGGCTGTGGTGAAACAACATGTTGTGAATCTGATGTTTCAGTTATTGAGAGTGGATTACCAACTGTAACGCCAAAGGGTGAGATAAAAGTAGAAAAAGAGAAAGATTCTGAGCCTCCTGTGGTTGTTGCCAATGATAATGTAGGGATAATTGAAATACCTCCATGTTCTACTGTGAATTTCAGTTCTGAAGGTAGTTATGATCCTGATGGAGATGATGCAAATCTGATTTATAGCTGGACAGGTATTCATTCATCTCCTATGAGCAATGAGAGCTCTTTTGATCATAAGTTTGGTAAAAAAGGTTTATATGAAGTAACACTAACTGTAACTGATGAGCAAAACTTAACTGCATTTGATCGTGTATGTGTATTGGTGGGGATTGATGAGTCTGAAATACCACTTGTTGCTGATGCTGGAGCTGATTTTGAGGTAAGTGGTGAGCAAAATGTTACAATATCAGGTCGTGCTGTGTGTAGAGATGAATCTATAGGATATAAA
>DQTU01000194.1 GCA_015662615.1 Campylobacterales bacterium
GTAATTCGAAAGATTTTATAGCTAAAGATTATGCTTTATTTGCCTTCCCTTCGGGCTTTATGAGTATCAGGGGTTTTTAGAGGTGCCCTAAATTTTTTAGTATAAATTCATCGACTCTATCTTGAACGGTTGGATCTACTTTCATGATAAGTTTTCTACTCTTTCCAAGTATATTTTTTGCATCATCTGTTGTAAGTTTTTCACGAGATATAATTCCGATATTCAGCATATCCGAATCTTTTTGGTACTGTTTAGAATACATCATCACTATCGATATACTTTTGATAGCACGGTTATTTAGTGTCATATAGACACTATTTTTTGTTTCTGGATTAAAGAGTGTTATGAGTGATTGATTTTCTTCAATGGTAAGTCTGCCTTGGAGTACATTTCTATTGGGAATTGTCTCTTTTACATGAAAAATTCGATCTATTGAGAGATTTGTTTCCCAGAGCATTTGCTCATGATCGGCAGTTTCAAAACTTCCATAAAAATAACAGTACCACTCTCCTACTATTTTTTCCAACAGAGGATGTTCTAATGCACAGGGATATTTTTGAGTAATCAAATCTTTGTAACTAAAACTCTCTTGTTCTATTTTTTTGAAGTTTGAAATATAGCTTCTGATATGCTGTCTGTTTTGAATAATTGTAAAGTTTTTATTTTGTACCAAATGCTCATATGAGACAACATAGTTATGGCTTTGTGCATAAAAAAAGTCATAACTATATCCACCCTTTTGAATCTGCTTTTTATAAACAAATGAGATAGCTATACCAGCCTCATTTAACTGATGTAAACTGGCATAGAAACTTCCATGCTCTAAATCCCTGATACTTTGTATCACAAAAATTATAGTGAATTTCACTCCTGTGTTGGCACGGGAGATAACCAACTCTTTGATAGATTCTCTTCCTACGGTTTCATATAGAAAAATATTTTCACTTTTTTTAGATATCGGCAAAACTATGTAGGCTTCTTTTTCATTTTGGATTTTTAAGAAGCGTAAAAATTCAAGATATACCCTTTTTCTATCCGATAAAAAGTAGTCTTGATTTTGAGCAAATCTATCATACATGTTTTTAAAGGCATGAAACTCTGTAAAAATCATATGATGGGCTAAAGAAGTTTTTATAAATGGAGAATATTTAACATTAGAAAAAAAAGTATGTAAATTCTCAATTTTTTTCTGATACTTGGAAAGATATGTAGCATCAAGAGAACGCTCTTCAAAAGTATATAAATTTTCATCTGCACTTAAACGCTCAGTCTCATTGAGTATCAAATAATATTTGCCTAACTCCTCTTCACTCATCTTCGCTTCGACTAAAATCACTTTTTTAGCCATAGGGATTTTTTGATTTTGATCATTGATACCAATTGCTGCACCATAAAGTATATTGTTAGAGACTGCATCTGAAGAGGTATGCTTTAATGAGGTCTCAAACAGCATGGTTATATGATCAAAACTATTTTCAAGTGTCAATGAAATCCTATTTTCGAGGAAAGTCATTGAACCTTTATAAGTGCCTATACCGATTTTACTTTGAGGAGGAATGACCTCTATACTCCAACTGTTTTCAGATAAGGGAACGGGTGTTGATTGGCTGTAATCTATTGTATAACAGCTAACCTCCTCATCATACATATAAATATAATGATAATTTTTGTCAAACTCAGTCTCATAGACTCCATACGCTTTAATCCTCTCTGTAAATGTTTTGATATCGCTATTTATAAATTCATCGAGGCTAAAAAGAGGCTCATTATTTATAAGAAGTCGGCTAAAAGTAAGATAATTGTACTGTTCTCTTAAATCTTTTTCAGAAACATTATAACCATCAATGTATCTATTAATAACTCTTTTACGCGAGATTAGATAGTTATCATTCTCTTGCAATTTTTTTTGATTTGTGAACAGTTCCAACAGTCTTTTATTATCACGATTACAAAGTAGTGTATAGATAATTCTAACCTTTATACCTAATACTTCATTAGTGGTTTTATTTACTTTACTTTTGCCGCTCATCATCTTCCTTAGTTATATACTTAATATATCTAAATAGTATTTAATACCGATTAAAATTTAAATAAATATTTCAAAATGCCATATTTAAGGTCTATTCCTACAGTTCCAATATAATGTCTTGATGGAACTATAACTTTTCACTATTATAGTTGCATATTTAATTTAAACAGGAGTATTAATATGATAAATAATAAATTTTTAAATTTAGTTTCTAGTTTGGGTACATTTATTTTATATTTATCTATATTTTCACTAATGTTTTTAACAATATTCATGTTGTTGATTGGAGCTATCGGAGAACAAATCAAAGAGAGATGGAAACTTGCTAAAGAGAATAAAAAACAACTTGAAAAAGATATAATCTATCCAAAGGAGCATCTAAGTAAGATATAGAAAGTTGAGTTATACAAAATTTTAGCTACAATATTGCGAAAATTTAACATATTGTAGGAAAACCATGGCACTTTATATTGTAGGACACAAAATTCCAGACTCTGACTCTATCTGCTCAGCAATTGCTGTAGCATACTTGAAAAACAGACAAGGGATAGAAGCAATCGCATGTAAACAAGGTGATATCAATCCAGAGACAACTTTTATCTTGGATAAATTTGGATTAGATACACCAATCACAAAAAATAGTTTTGCCGGAGTTGATACATTTATCACTGATACTACTGATCTTACTCTTTGTCCTGATGATATCATGGATGCAAATGTTATAGGGGTTGTTGATCATCATAAACTTGGAGATTTGACTACTTCTACACCACTTGAAGCATGGATACGACCTGTTGGGTGTTCAAATACTATTGTAAAAGAGATGTTTGATTTTTATGGTGTTGAAATTCCAAAAGATATCGCAGGCATTATGTTATGTGCGATTTTAAGTGATACCGTAATTTTTAAATCTCCAACATGTACAAAAGCAGATACAAAAGCGGTTAAAGAGTTGGCAGAGATTGCAGGGATTGAAAATCCAAAAGAACTTGGCATAGAGATGTTTAAAATCAAGTCGGAAGTTGAAGGCACATCAATCAGAGATTTAGTTAAGAGAGATTTTAAAGACTTCAACATGAATGGCACAAAAGTGGGTATCGGTCAATTGGAAGTTGTAGATCTTTCGGTATTTGACAGTATGAAAGATGATTTGATGAAAGACCTTGAAGCTTTAAAAGTTGAAGGCGATAGACATAGTGTGTTGCTTCTATTGACAGATATCATGAAAGAGGGATCAGAACTTTTGATTTCGAGTAATGATGAAAGCAAAATAGAAGAGGCATTTAATCAAAAACCTAAAGATTCTAAAATGTGGCTTGATGGCGTTTTGAGTCGTAAAAAACAGATAGTTCCATTTTTAGAAAAAGTATTTAAGTGAAATTGCTTTTTATATGTGAAAAAATAGATTCTCATCTTCAATATAGATTAGATCAACTAGCAAGTCAAAACATCGACACAGAGTGTTTGGTATTGCCAACTTCGACCCTTTATAAAAAGGGGGAGGAGAAAACTATTGAGACTGAAAACAGACTCGGTTTTTTAGAAAAAAGCGGAGCACTTCAGTCACTTACACGAAAACTCAAATATAAAAAACTTTTTGAGTCATTAGAAAGTTATGATAGTGTCAATATCTACAAATCAACTACCCTTTGTGAACCTTATCTTGAAAGTATCCGTAAAATTTCTAAAAGCTATTTTATTACTGTAGAAAAGGCCTCCATTAAACATAGTAGACAAATCAAAAAACTATTTGAGCATGCCCATTGTCTGCTTTTTAATAGCCAATCACAACTTGAAAGATTTGAAAAAGAGTTTGGTTATGATGAAAAGACACTGATGGCTAGAGATAGTAACCATTTTTTAACGCTTATTGACACATTAGAAGAGAAAGAGATTGAAAAATTTAAAAATTATCTCAATCTTGCAAATGGTAAACATTTAGTCTATTGTGATTTGGGATCCGATATTTCGGTGCAAAAAACATTTATAGATGATCTTTTAAAATTGCCTAACCAGCAGTTAAGAGAGACGACCTTTATTTTTGATCCAGCCTCCTCTTCAATCGTAGACAAAGAGATGTTGATTGAGCATTTAGAAGATAAACGATTTGATTATCTTTTGCCTGATTCACTCTTAAATGATACGCAAAGAGCCATGCTTTTTAAAATTTCACAAAGTACAATTGTTTTATCAGGATCAAGTGAATATCGAACTTTACAACCATCACTTTATGTTAAAAATCATCTCTATCGTTATGGGAAAGCTGCAAGAGATTCTAAATATCAAAAACTTGATATCTTTATAGACAGTTATGAAAACTTTGAAAATGCACTAACATTTAATGATGCGAGCCACCATCTTGTTGAAGAGTTAACGCAAAAAAATAGAGAAATTATCACAAAACTCTACCATCCAGAAATTTGTTTAGAAAACTACCTAAAGGTTCTTGAAATTTTATGATTATTGATACACATATACATTTAGACGATAAAAGTTACGTTGATGATCTTGATGATGTTATAGAGAGAGCACAAACCCAAGAGGTAAAAGGGGCACTCATACCAGGCGCTGATCCCAAAGATTTACCTCGTGCTGTGGAGATTTGTGAGAAATATGACAACATCTTTTTTGCAGTCGGCGTTCACCCCTATCATGCAACAGATCTTGATATAGAATATCTTAAAAGTTTTGCTTCTCATCCAAAATGTATCGCTGTGGGAGAGTGTGGACTTGATTATTACAGATTACCTGAGGGCGAAGAAGCAAAAATTGCAGAGAAACAGATGCAAAAAGAAGTTTTTATAGCACAAATAGAACTCGCCATCGAACTGGATAAACCACTCATTATACATATCCGTGATGCTTCATTTGATAGTAAAACTATACTTATCGAAAATGATGCTAAAAAAGTAGGTGGCGTATTGCACTGTTACAATGCAAGTGATATTTTACTTGAATTAGACAGTCATGGTTTCTATTTTGGAATTGGGGGAGTATTAACTTTTAAAAATGCGAAAAAATTAGTGGAAGTTTTACCTAAAATTCCACTTGAAAAGATTTTACTTGAAACTGACGGCCCCTATCTTACCCCTCATCCTCATCGAGGAAAACGGAATGAACCTGCGTACACAAAGCTTGTTCTCTCTAAAATTTCAGAACTTTTAAATATAAATGAAGATAGACTGGAATTGATGATAAACAAAAACACCAATTCTCTGTTTAAAGAGTTTTCTTGAAAAAGATTTTATTTCTATCTTTTATTTTTTTTACAACTCTATTTGCCAAAGAAAGTTTGCTACAACTCAACAAACTTGATGAAATAAGAATTTTAAACTCTCTTAACATCAATGCTTCTTTTATGAATGATCCCAAATATATCAAGTTGAAAAATAATATTGATCAACTAAAAACAATCTACTTTCTCAAAGCACTCAAAAAGGGAAGTATCTTCATGCCAAACCTACATGAGTTACTTGGAGAGTCTAATATACCCGATACTTTTCTCTATATGGCGATGGTTGAATCAAAATTTGTAGCCAATGTAAAATCAAATAGAAATGCAGCAGGACTGTGGCAAATCATGCCAGCTACTGCAAAACAATTTAAACTTGAAGTCAACAGAGATATTGATGAACGCTTAGATCCTATAAAATCAACAAAAGCAGCAATCAAATACCTACAATACCTTCATGGACGTTTTGGGAAATGGTATCTTGCTGCTATTGCATATAATTGTGGGGAAACTAAATTAGCAAGAGTACTTAGAAAAGTAGAAACAGATGATTTAGCAGTTTTGATAGATGATCGAAAAAAGTATCTACCTGCTGAGACACGAAATTATATACGACGTATTATTATCGCTGCACTCTTAGCACATGATGAAGAGATTATCATCAAAAACAATGCTGATCATCTCTTTGGAAATTGCACAAACTCTAAACTTATCGAAGTCTTTTTTAATGGAGGAATGAGTCTTAAACGTATCGCACAAAAAGTTGGTATGACTATAGAAAAAATCAGAACATGTAATCCACACTTACTTCGCTCACATTTACCAGCAAACAAAAAAACTTATCATGTCTATCTACCTGAAGAACATCTTGCTAGCCTTGATAATAACAGCAAAGAGATTTCTATTGGACGCTTTACCTACACAGTAAAAGATGGAGACACAATCTTTTTAATCAGTAAAAGATTTAACAATAAAATCTCAGCCATAAAAAGACTCAACCCTGAATTAAAAAAATATCTCTCAATTGGACAAGAAATTACCCTTATAGGTGAAAATACTAGACAAATAGATACAAAAAACAGTTCAATAACAGCAGTAAATGCAAATATAGAAGACCTTCCCCTAGCCAAAATCATTCCTATAAATTGAGGAATCTTCCAAGATAGCAACAATTGCCACGGGTGAAATATTTACATATTTTGTCAAAGAAGGTGATTCTATTCATTCAATTAGCCTAAAATTTAACAATAAAATATCAACATTACATAATCTTAATCCTGGTATTTTAAACAATTTTAAAGTAGGAATGCCCCTTAAAATCAGACGCTAAAGCAAGCAAAAGGCAAGAGTAATTTTACTAAAATGAAAAGAAAATATCTTAGGATTATCATTGAAATATACTCTTTTAATAGCGATACTTTTTACATTTTCAGCTTGTACTTTTAAAAACCCATTTATACCACCGTTACACACAACTACCTATGAGGAACAAGAACCCATAGTATGTGATCCAATCTCAACAGATCCAATGTACAGAGCAACCATGAGACCCTATACCGTAATGGGGAAAAAGTACTGTCCAAGTGTTGTAAAAGTTGGTGATACATTTAATGGTATTGCAAGTTGGTACGGAGATGCATTTCATGGGAAGCAGACCTCCAATGGTGAATATTATAATATGCATGATTTTACTGCTGCACATAAAACACTACCTATCAACACACTTGTAAAAGTAACAAATCTTAGAAACAATCAAAGTACAACAGTACGGATCAATGACAGAGGTCCTTTTGTAGATAATCGCATCATAGACCTCTCATTTAAAGCGGCTAAAACTATAGGTATGATTAAAAAAGGAACTGCTCCAATAAAACTTGAGGTAATACATTTTGATAATGCTGCAAACAAATATGCCCATAAAAAACCTGAAGTAAAAGAGAAACAAGAGTCAAAAAAATTAGTTTGGAAACGTTTTGATAAACAAATTGAAAAGAAAGAAGAACAAAAAGTTATTACAGGTGGAGAATACGCCATACAAATCGCATCACTAAGCTTCAAAGACAAAGCCACAGTACTTAAAGAAAAATGCTATAATGGCAATGGAAGTTATAATCCTTATATAAAAGAGAAAGTTTTTAACAAACAAACAATATACAAAGTCATGCTTGGGGGATTTAAAAGCATTCAAGAAGCAAAAGATTTTATTCAACTGAAGCACTATGAAGGTGCATTCATTGTGAGGAACTAATATGGTAGAAATAAATAGAAAAACAAAAGAGACAGATATCAAAGTAAAGCTAGAGGTTTATGGAGGTGGAAAAAGCACGATCCAAACTGAGATAGGTTTTTTTGACCACATGCTTGAAGCATTTACCAAACATGGTCTACTGGATTTAGAGCTTACATGTAAAGGTGATATCCATGTTGATTTTCACCATAGTGTTGAAGATGTAGGAATTGTTATCGGTGAAGCACTTAGACGTGAGATATTTCCAATCGAAAATGTAGAGCGATTTGGTGAAGCAACAGTAGTCATGGATGAAGCAAGCGTTAATACAGCATTAGACCTTAGCAACAGACCATTTTTACATTTTGAAATAGAACTAGATCAAAAAATTGGGGATTTTGATACGGAACTTGTTGAAGAATTTTTTAGAGCCTTGTGTTTCAATGCCGGTATCACTGCGCACATCGTTTGTCTTAGAGGTAAAAACAAACATCATATCGTAGAGGCTTCATTTAAATCATTTGCTGTTGCATTAAGACGAGCAACGTCAAAAAACAGTCGTGTAGGTATTCCTAGTACAAAAGGTGTCTTATAACATGATAGAGATGCTGGTTCTAGATGTTGACGGATGTTTAACAAACGGAGCAATTACTTATACAGAATCGGGTGATGAGATAAAATCATTTAGCGTAAAAGATGGTTTGGCAATTGCAACTTGGATTCGGATGGGTAAAAAGGTCTCTATTATTACAGGGCGAAAGTCAGACATTGTTCGAAGACGAATGAGTGAGTTGAAGGTAACACATATCTATCAAGGAATTCGACACAAAAAAGAGAAACTTGACGAGATACTAGCACTTGAAGGACTTGATTATACACAAGTTGCAGCGATTGGGGATGACCTCAATGATTATCACATGCTACAATCTGCTGGACGCTCGTTTACACCACAAAATGGAGTAGCCTATATCAAAGGTAATGTAGATGTAGTTCTTGATGCTTGTGGAGGAGATGGAGCTGTTAGAGA
>DQTU01000118.1 GCA_015662615.1 Campylobacterales bacterium
ATTTAACACTCTGAACCCCAGTAGAAACAATAAATGCAACAATAAAGATAATAATTGAAAACATGGTTGAGAGTTTGTATTTGTTAAGTGTATGTTTTAAAAAATGTTCCATAAAGATTTCCCATAAAATTGATTTATAATTTATAGGAGTGCATCGACATTTTATGAAATTATTTTAAATAGACTTCTTCCAATTCCAATCTTCGTCAAGAGTTAGATATTTATCAGAGTGCATTAATTTTTTAAAATAAAAATTGAGTAATAGTCACACTATTGCGATGTTTTTGTTTTGAAAAAGTGATGTGCTATGATAAATATATAATGGTGCGATCGGGGGGATTTGAACCCCCACACCTTGCGGCACGAGCCCCTCAAGCCCGCGTGTCTACCGTTCCACCACGATCGCAAAGAAAAGGGGTCAGGGTTTAACTCTTAACTTTTTACAAAAAGTTAAGAGTTAAACCCTGACCCCTCCTAGTAGTTTACTAACCTAAAAATGGGTTAGCATAAAGAGCGATCAATGCAACAACTAGTGCATAGATAACTTGCGCTTCGATCATCGCTAAAGCGATAAACATTGTAGTCATTAACTTTCCGCCAAGACCTGGGTTTCTTGCAGTTCCAGCGATTGTTGCAGCAGCAGTATGACCCATACCGATTGCTCCACCAAGTGCAGCTAGTCCAAGACCAATACCAGCAGCTAATACTGAATAACCTTTAAGTGTTTCGTTTGCAACTGAACCCTCAGCAGCAAATGCAGCAGTTGCAATAGCAACCATTAAAAATAGAATCTTCTTCATGAAAATCTCCCTTATAAAAATTTTGTTTTGCGAAGTCCGTTCGGCTTGCGTATCCCTACTTATCACTTTGCGTGGAGATTTTAGCGAAAAATGGTTAAAAGAAGGATTAAATTTTGATATTCAAATGTTTTATATTAGATTTAACACTCTACACTATAATATTAACCAAAGAAACAAAATGAAAATAATTTTATTTTTACCTCTAATTATGCTATTAGTTGGATGTGTAAATGTCAATCAAGTGATAGACACTACGGCTTTAGTGCCAGAAAAAAAGGATACAAGTTTCCATACAGATCTACAAAGATTTGAGGATGAGTTAAACTCTATCAAAACAAAAGAGCAACGAAACAAAGTGATAGACCAACTCATCACAGCTTCAAACATGGAGTGTAGTGCCCACCAATATAAAACTACAAATGAGTCAGAAGAAGAGACAAGTGGAGTTTACGCCTACATGTTCAAAAGTGTTGGAAAATACATAGGACTAGATATCGCCAAAGATGCGATCGATGCTGTCTCTGCTCTCTAAGACATAGGCGAAACAAAAAGCAATCAAGAAAGATACACCGAAGCGTTAAAACCAAACATCATCAAAGCAGTGCAAATAGCAAGAAAAAAGTACCTCCAAAAGATACAAGAACATAAAGAACTTGATCTACAAACATATCCTATCTCAAAAGTAAGAGAGGATTTAAAAGCTTATGATAAAAGATGTTCAACTTATTACGGTTTGATGGAAATTACAAACGCACTAGAAAAACAAGATGAAGAGGCAAAAAGTATCGATA
>DQTU01000010.1 GCA_015662615.1 Campylobacterales bacterium
CAAAAGATGTATTAGAAGAGATTTTTGGTAAAGAGTATGAAAAGTATATTGAAAAATTCATAGAGTATTCTGGTGGTTATATCCGTGATATCTTGAGAGTGCTTCGAGGTGTTATATTGATTAGAGATTTTCCTATCAATGAAGAAAGTTTTGATTTAGAACTACGAACAATAGAAAATGAATTTCAAGAATTTATCTCAAGTAATCATATTGATTTTTTAAGAAGAGTAGCTGAAACTAAAGAGTTTCTTGCAAATGATAATGACAAAGAGATAGCTGATAAATTGTTTGATTTACATGCAATTTTACGATATAGAAATCATAAATTATGGCATGATATACACCCTGCTGCAAAAAAAGCTACTAGAAGAGACTCCACAGCAATAGTATGCAAACATTTGATAGATGAATTAGATGGATATTTTCTACAGATAAAACAAAATAGTGAAATTGTAAAACTTTTAAATAGTATTGATTTGAGTGATGATTTTTTACTTGATATTATTTTTGTTAAAGATATCAAAAGTGCTCATATCGTAAAACTATTTTTAAATGAGACGATCAAAGAAGAAAAAATCCTTTTTCCTAAAAACTTTCCAACTACTTCTGATAAATATATTGACTATTTTTTGAACCTTTACAAAGCATAAATATAGATAAAGCAAAAGAGAGCATATTGATTTTTGATTTGACATTTTTAGATAAAAATCGTCTATATGATACTGAGAGATTTTTGATGAAACTAAATGAGTTTAGAAATAACCTTACAACTGTTATAGACAGACCTGTGATTATGATACTACCTCAAGCATTAAAAGAGTTGTTTATCACTTATGCACAAGATACATGGTCTATACGAACTACAATTGCAACGATTTATCTAAAAGATTATTTATGATAAATAATGTTGAAATTGGAAATTATCATTTTCAAACTGGTAGTTTAGATGATGCTATGAGATATTATAAAAAAGCATTAAAATTAGCAAAATCAATTCCAGACAGCATAGAAGCCAAAAGAGATATGAGCGTGAGTTTTATAAATCTTGCCAATCCCTATAGTGAACTTGGCAATATATCAAAAGCTAAAAGTTATTTAGAAAATGCAAAAATAGTTATTCGTGCTGTTTTAGAGCACTATCCATATGGTGACTTTAATGATATACTGAGACATATCAATGAAAGATTGAAAACAATTTAATTAACGATGATGCTCTGCATCGTACTCTTCTTCAAAAACCTTTTTATTTACTGTTATAATCACAACTAAAGTAAGTGCATAAGTGATAGTTGAAAGTAAAATAATTCCAACCACTATCGCATCAAAAAGCTCTTTATGCTCAAATCCAGCAGGAAGCATCTGAAGCATAACGATAGAAAGTCCACCTTTTATACCTGCAAAAAGTAGCACGCCCCACCATCTTTTTCCTATATTTGCCATTATTTGGATTTTATTTGAGATAAATGCAAATTTTGCCATCATCAATGCTCTAATGGTGGTTGTGACTAAAAACATCCATAAAATTTCAGATTGGTACTTTAAAAGCAAGTCTAAATTCACAATGCTTGCCATGGAGATAAACAAAAAGGCATTTGCCAAAAGTGCAAGTACCGCGATATAGTTTAAGTTTTGTTTGTGTTTTTCGACTGTTGTGATATCATTTTTTAATTTGTTTGAGATGCCACTCATAAATCGTGAAGAGAAAATTTTGCGACTTCTGTTTGTTTTATCCAATATCCTTCTACTTTTTCGGATACGACGATCAGCCTCTTTGAGGGATTTTTCTGTGATGTGGTTTAGTGTTATGATAGCTACAATTACAGCTAAAAGACCAGCAAGGTGGTAATGTTCTGCAATCTCAAATGCTAAATATCCAGTAAAGATAATCAATACTAATTCACTCATATCATCCTGCGTCATTTTCATCAAAATCACACCCAAAAATCCACTTAACAAACCTATAACAACAGACAAAAAGATAACTTTTAAACTAACCGTTACGATATCAACACCCGTAATCTCAACTCCATTTATCATAGGAAGTGCGATAAAACTAAAGATGATAAGAGCAGTCGCATCATTAAAAAGTGACTCTCCCTCTGCAAGGATTTTGAGTTTATGAGGGACTTTGAAACTTGAAAAAACACTCACAACCGATACTGGGTCTGTGGCAAGCACCATAGCAAACAGAGCGATAATAGCACCAACACCTAAACCATACTCTACAAAAAGAGTATTTGCCACAATAAATCCAGATATGATAGAAAGTACAACAGCAACCAGTGCAAGATAGACTAAACTCCAACCATGTTTTTTTAAATCATCAAGTTTTAACTGTAAAGCATCAGATGTAATGAGGATAGGAATCAAAAACAGAACCAGCTCCGCAAAAGTCTCCTCAGAAAACAGAACCATGTTCGGAAAACTATAATAAAAAAGGTAACTCAGAACAATAAGTGAGATAGGTGAAGGAATTTTAAAATGCTTTTGAAACTCAATAGCGAGAAAAAGAATACTCAAAACTAGTAGTAGGGTTAATATCATAAAATGTTTTCCTTATTTAGTGTAGGTGTCAATTCGTTTAAACCAACCTTTGAGCCATTTTGTCTCATTTCGCTCTTTGGGTGAATTTTCAACTCTCTGGGTTAGTACTTTTTTAGCACATCTGGCAAATTCAGCTTTGGGATTTATGGTATCTTTCATACACTCTAAAACTTGTAAAAGTCCCCATCCTTTACCATTATATCTTTCAGTTTTTTTAACGCCCTCGCCTTTGAAGTTTACATAATCGATAAGTAGATAATATCCACTATCTTCATTTGCAACTGCATTAAACATCTTGGTAATTCTACCATGCCGACTATCCTCAGTTGCATTTAAAATCTTTGGTAAAGCTTTATTTATGCGTCTTGCCATAAAAAATGCTTGTATGGAAATTGTCTGTTGCAAAAACTCTCGAAGCTCATTTGATCTTGGGTCTTTTTCCATCTCTTCTTTGCCATCCCATGGACAGAACTCACTCTCTTTTAACCATTGAGGCATCAAAACGCCTTGGTGTTTCATAAAGGTTAAAAGTTTGGGAAAACTCTCATCAAATTTTTTATTGACAAGCTGTGGATACCAGATAAAGTGCCCTATTCCAACAGATGCAAAACACTCTGATTCATTCCAATAGACCAAATAATCCAATCTGCTTGAACACTCGTTTTGGTAAATCTTTTGTGCAATAGTAGTAAGTTCAAAAATTGAAAACTCAATATCTTTTGCCTTTACACCCGTTAAAAAAAGAGACGCAATAAGTGCTAATTTTATGAAATAGATGCGATACTCCAAGAAATCTCTTCCCCTGCATACATAGGAACAACTGTATCATAAATAGCAGGAACCGTAAAAGGCTTTTTCTCTAAAACTACGATTTTTTCAGCAGGTTTAAAATCATAAATCTTTTGTGCCGTATCACTAACAAACTTTTGTAAATTATCTAATTTGTCATGTTTTTCAAACAACTCTGCCAAAACTTGCAATGCGATAGGAGCTGTAAAAACCCCTGCAGCACAGCCACATGCCTCTTTTGCATGTTGAGGATGAGGAGCAGAGTCACTTCCAAACATCACTTTTGGATGTGCTTCAAGTGCAATTTTTAAAAGTGCTTCTCTATCTTCATATCGTTTAGCGATTGGTTTACAGAAAAGATGCGGTTGTAACATCCCTCCTGCGACATCATCAAGCGTGACAAGAAGATGATGCAGAGTAATTGTTGCATAAAGATTTGGATGCCTATCCAATGCCTCTACGCTATCTTTTGTTGTGATATGCTCCATGATGATTTTTAGATTTGGAAATTTTGTTGCTAAATCTTCATAAACAGGTACAAACTCTTTTTCTCTATCCATGACAAAACCATTGCTCTCTCCATGGATACAAAGAGGGATATTTAATTCACTCATCGCTTCTAGTGTATTTTTCAAACTTTCACTATCTATTGAGCTGACTCCACCTTCTGAGTTAGTTGTGATTCCAGCTGGGTAAAGTTTGATAGCAGTAATTTCATTTTTTGCCTCTTTTAAAAACTCATAACTATAATCATCTTTAAAAAATAATGTCATAAGTGGGTCAAAGTTTTCATCACCAATTGCTTCTTTGATTCTATTTTTATACGCTTTTACCTCTTCTTTAGTAGTAATTGGTGGTACAAGGTTTGGCATGATGATAGCCGCTGAAAAAGTTTGAGCACTTAAAGGTGCGACAGTTTTTAGCATCTCATTATCCCTTAGGTGGAGATGCATATCAAGTGGTGTGTTTAGAGTAATTTGCATGGAAAATCCTTATATTCATCATATTATATAAAAGTTTTTCTATTAAAGATATTACCATTTATGTCGATAATTAAATATGTTTAATATTTCTTTAAATATTAGAATAGTATTATAATATAAAATTATATTTAGGATTTTTATGAATTTAGATAAAGCAGAGTATTTTGATGTAGTGTGCATTGGTTTAGGACCCGCAGGTATGGCAGTTTCAATACTTGCGGCTGAAATCGGTTTAAGAGTATGTGCCATTGAAAAAGATAAAGTTGGAGGAGAGTGTCTTAATGTAGGATGTATCCCAAGTAAATCTCTTCTTAGAATGTCAAAAAACAAATATGCCATGACAAAATTGAAAAACTTGAAATTAACCGAAGGTGAAGCACCTGAACTTAAAGATCCTTTTACACTTATAAATGAGCAGCTTGATTATATTTCACATAAAAAGACCTTGAAAATGTTTGATAAAGTCCAGCTTATTGTGGGTGAGGGAGAGGCAAGTTTTATTGATTCTCGTCATGTTAAAATCGGCGATAGAATTGTTACGGGTAGAAATATATTTATAGCCTCAGGAACACTCCCTGTAATTCCAGACATTCCTGGTATCAATGATGTAGACCTTTTAACCAATCAAAACCTGTTTCAATTAAGTGAAATTCCTAGTAGTATGACTATCATTGGTGGTGGCACAATTGGCTGTGAAATGGCACAAGCATTTGCAAAACTTGGAACAAAATGCAACATCGTACACAAGGCTGAAAAACTCATCCCCATGGGAGATGATGATGCCAGTAAGATTCTTGAAGAGGTGTTTATAAAAGAGGGGATTAAAATCTACAATGGCAAAGAGATTGAAAAAATCACCAAAGAAGGTAATGAAATCCTTGTCCATACGACAGATGGAATTGTGCTAAAATCTGAGAAACTTCTACTTGCTTCTGGTAGAGAGATAGCGCTAGAGAGTTTGAAACTTGAAAATACTAAAGTGAAATATGACAAAAAAGGTATCAAAGTCAATAATAAACAAAAAACTACAGAGAGTCATATCTATGCAGTAGGAGATTGTACTGGTGGCGTTATGCTCTCTCATGCTGCAATGCATCAAGGTATGTTTGCGATCATGAATGCTATCAGTCCGTTTTCACTTTTTCAATATAAAAACTATGTTATTCCTTGGACAATTTTTACCGATCCTGCTATTTCGCATGTAGGAATGACACCCAAAGAGCTTAAGGAGAAAAAGATTAAATACAAAACCTATACTGCAAAATATGAAGATTATGGAAGTGCAATTGCAGAAGATGTAGGAATTGGTTTCGTAAAAGTATATGCCAATTATTTTGGTCGTGTTTATGGTGTGAGCATCGTAGGTGAAGGCTCAGGAGAGATGATAAACGAGTGGGCACTCATCATCCAACAAAAAATCAGACTTCATAGTGTCATGTTCTTAGCACACTCCTTTCCTACCATGGGATTTTTAAGTAAGCGTGTGGCGGAAATGTGGATGATGGAGAAAATGGAGAGTAAAAATTTGAGGAAATTTATCAGAGTTTTTTATAAAAGAATGTAACTTTTAGTATCATGGAAATTATATAAAATTTAAGGAGCACGACATGGGAAAAGTAGTTAAAGTTATAGAGGTATTATCTCAATCAGAAAAAAGTTGGGAAGATGCAGCACAAATTGCTGTTACAGAAGCAGGTAAATCTATAAAAAATATCAAGTCTATCTATATTCAAGATAAAAGTGCAAAAGTTGTAAAAAATAAAATCGTAAAATATAGAATTACTGCAAAGATCTCTTTCGTTATCGAATAAATCTAAATTTTACTTAGTGACGGTGCAAAAGCTTTAGTACTAACTTGCACCCTCTCACCAATATTAAACTCTCGAGCCTCGTGATTATCCAAAACTATCTCAACAACCTGCTGACCGATAGCAACCACAGCGATATAAATCACATCTGCTTTAACAATATCTAAAATCTCTCCAGAAAACGAAAATTTTTGACTACCATAAGTATGTAAAAGGATCTCTTTAGGTGTGCCGTCTTTAACAATTTTTCCCTGTTCAAGCACCACTACACGATGCGCTAAACGATAAATTTCGCTTGGGTCATGACTAACCATGATGGTCGTAGTTCCAAACTCTTTATGTAGGGTCAGTATCTCATTTTGAAGTTTTATTCGCATGGATGGGTCAAGTGCTGATAATGGTTCATCCATGAGTAACAATTTAGGACGATTCATCATGGCACGACAAAGACTTACTCTCTGCTTCTGTCCACCACTTAAAGTTACTGGCAGTCGTTTTTTGAGTTCACTAAGCTCAGTAATCTCAAGCAGATGATTGGCTAATTTTCTATCTTTATTAACAAAAAGTAAATTTTCCTCAACACTCATGTTTGGAAAAAGTGCATAATCTTGAAAAATAAAACCAATCTCTCTTTTTTGTGGCGAAAGGGAGAAGTTTTTGTCAAGCCATGTAGTATCGCCAATTTTAATTTCTCCAGATGCACTTTCAAGACCAGCGAGAATACGAAGAAGAGTCGTTTTTCCGCTACCACTTTGACCTGTTAGGGCAATGAAGTCGTATTCTTTTATGTTGAGGTTTATATCTAAGTTCATTAAGCCGTTTGAACCATGGAGGGGCTTTTGTATGTTTATGGTTATCATTTTATCAAACCATCATAAATCGTATCATCAAACTCTTTTGTTATCTTCAAAGACTCATCTCTAACCTTCTTAGAAACATTTTTTATCTGTTTTTTCAATTTTCT
The DNA here is from genome assembly GCA_015662615.1 of Campylobacterales bacterium. GTDB lineage: Bacteria > Campylobacterota > Campylobacteria > Campylobacterales > QNZT01 > SZUA-1433. Next base: position 7,089 of record DQTU01000010.1, read on the forward strand.
ATTTTTAAATAACATAATGGCTTTTTCAATTAAACTTTTTATCTCAAATCCCAAACTTACTACCATGTTTCTGATTAAAAACATAAACCCCAAGCAAAACAATAAAACTAAGTCCAACCATAATTGCACTATAAACATGAGCAGCACTATAATC
>DQTU01000351.1 GCA_015662615.1 Campylobacterales bacterium
AAATCACCAAGCAGGAGATGATCTTTTCTATAAAATGAATCATCCATGTCAGGTACAATTTTATCTTTTAAAGATGCTTTATTGACAATATTTACAAAGTCTCTTGAAATAAATTTACCATTTGTAAAAATCTTATCATGAACAGTCATAATTTCATTGTTTTTTGCAACAATTTGGAGATCAATATCTAAAAAATAGATACTCCATCCAGGCAATTTATCAACTTCTTTCTTTTGACGAATTCTTACCTCTTTAAGTGTAAAATCTTTATTGACACTGATTGCTCTTTTGACATAATCTATAAGATTTTTATCAATCTTGCTCTCTTTGAGAGGCTCCTCTTTCTGAGTCTTAACTGGCTCTTCCTTTTTAACTTTAGAAGTTTCCTCTTTTTTCTCATCAGTTTTAGCACAAGCGGTAACACTACTTAATAGTATCGCTATCAATAACTTCGACATCAATCGCGTCATTTTTTCCCTCCCTATATATATTTTTTTTATTTTTTAAATTTAAAATTTTACTAGCAAATAACTTTCCAAAAAAGCTAAATTGAAGCAACACGCCCAAGATATCACTAAAAAATCCTGGTATTATCAAAAGCACCGCACCGATAAGCGTAAAAAGGCTCATCTTTTGAAAATCCTGAGCAGAAATCGCTCCACTCATAAGACCATTCATGCTCTTAGATAAAGTATATCGAAAATTTGTTAACAAAAACAGACCGATAAATGCACTCACTATAATCTCTAAAAAAGTTAAAAGTCCACCAAGCTGTGAAGCAAACTCAACACTTACTAACACTTCAATAAATAGATAAATTATAACAAATGGCATTATAACTCCATTAACCTAGTAAAAATTTCGTCTTTATTTACAATCGTTTTTTCTGATGATTTTCTATCTACAATTTGAACTCCACCATTAACCAACCCCTTACCTACTATCACAGCTTTTGGAAATCCTAAAAGTTCAAAATCTTTCATTTTAAAACCAAAACGATCAGGGCGATCATCTAAAAGTACATTTACCCCTGCATCTTTTAGTTTTTCATAGAGTTCTTCACCAAATGCTTTTTGTGCTTCATCTTTGATATTTGAAACCAATATAAAAAGTTCAAAAGGTGTAGTCTCCTTTGTCCATAAACACCCTTTTTCATCATGGTTTTGTTCTATCACGGCGGCTACAAGTCTGCTGACTCCCATGCCGTATGTTCCCATCTGATAAGGTTGTGCTTTTCCATTTCTATCTAAGAAAGTTGCATTAAGTACTTTTGAGTAGGTATCTCCAAGTTGGAAAATATGTCCTACTTCGATACCTTTTGTGATATTTAATTTCTCGCCACATTTGACACAAATATCACCCTCTTTTACCTCTACTAAATCAATATCTTTTATAACCTGATTTACTTCTGAGGGAATCTCATCTAGATCAACCAATTCCAAAGCCCCACAAGCATTTAGAGCTTTAATCTCTTGCAAAGTATCTTCTGTTGAAATTTGAAATTCTATAAACTCTTGTCTGTCTTCGAATAGTGCTTTTTTATAAATAGATTGATATGCATTAACATCTTTTTCAACACAAACTGCCGCTTCTATATTTGCAGCATATTCACATCCACTACAAACCACGATATCATCTTCGCCACTATCTGCTAAAACCATCAACTCTTTTGAGCCACTTCCACCGATTGCTCCACTGTCAGCATCAACTACTCTAAACTCTAAACCTAATCTTTTAAGAATTCTGGAGTAAGTTTTTTCCATAACATCAAATTCTCGTTTTACATCTTCCATGTTTTCATGAAAACTATATCCATCTTTCATCAAAAACTCACGACCTCTTAAAAGTCCATATCTTGGTCTCGCTTCATCACGAAATTTTGTATTGATCTGATATAGATGTAAAGGAAGTTGTTTATAACTTTTAACACGGCTTCGAACCAAATCCACCATCGCCTCTTCATGCGTTGGTCCTAAAACAAACTCATTATTTTTTCTATCCTTAAATCTTAAAAGCTCTTTACCAAACTTATCAAATCTTTTACTTTCTTTCCAAAGAGCTGCCGGCGTTATGAACCCTAGCTGAGTCTCTTGTGCTCCGACTGCATCCATCTCCTCTTTTATTACTTGACGGATTTTATCAAGAACCATTTTTCCAAGAGGTAAAAAGTTATAGATGCCACTTCCAATTTGAGAAACAAATCCTCCTCGAACTAAATAAATATGACTTGGAAGAACAGCATCTTTTGGTGCATCTTTTGTTGTGGGAGCAAATAACTTAGAAAATCTCAACGCTCATCCTTTATTAAATCTTTTTCAATTTGATAATCACACTTATAGATGTCAATTGCTTTTCTCTGCTTAGAGTTCAAACCAAAAAATAGCTGTATTGATTGCACGACAGTATCTGCTTGTGGCTGCTCAGCAATAGTCTTTAGTTTTTGAGTGGGAGCGTGTAAAAATGAGTTAAAAGCTTGGTGTACGATCTTTGTTACTTGATCTTCCACATCTTTGCTGATATACCCTTTTTTAATCGCTTTTTCAATTTCATTGACACTACACTCTCGTGCAATCTCTCTGATCTCTTTTATCATAGGATCGACAGAAAGTGTCTGAAGCCATTTGAAAAAGTCTTCTGTAAATTTCCCTACAATCGCATAAGCTTTCCCAGCACTAATCTCTCTTTGTTTGATATTGTCATCCATGATAGATCTCAACTCATCAACCGTATAAATATGAATATTTTCACAATCACACTCAGCTATATCTCTTGGAACTGCTATATCAAACCAATGACGATCAAATGTTGTCTCTTCAATAATTTTTTCATCAATGATAGTGCCTTGTGCTCCAGTTGCAGTAAAAAGAAGTCTATAATGATTCACAAGATTTTTTAATTCTGAAAATGGCTCAACTGTAACGGTCACATGATCAAGCATTTGAGCTAAATGGTGGGCTTTTTCCATGCTTCTATTAACCAATATAACATTTGCTCCAGAACTTGCCAAATGTTTTGCAGTAAGCTCCCCCATCTCACCAGCACCAACAACAACACCTGTATAACCACCAAGATTTCCACCAAAGATCTCTTTAGCTTTAGAAACTGCAACACTAGCAACGGAAACTGGGTTTTTCGAAATATCTGTAGCACTTCTTACAGCAGCAGAGCATCTAAAGGCATTATGCATGACTCTTGCAATCTTTTGTCCGCTAAAGCCATTATCATATGAAAAAGCAAATGCCTCTTTGATTTGAGAAACGATTTGTGTCTCACCAAGTACCACACTATCTAATGATGAGATAACTTTAAAAAGATGGTGTACTGCATCTACATCTGTATGAACTTCACCTTTTTCATCTAACTCATAGGGCAATAGCCTATGGTGATTAATTAATTCAGAAAGTATAATATCCGATATCTCACCATTTTCTTTCACACTTGCAAGAATTTCAACCCTATTACATGTAGAGATAATCAACACTTCATTCACTGTTTTCAGTGCAAGAATTTTTCTATAAAACTCTTTAAACTTTTCTTCATCATTAAAAGCCAACTTCTCTCTTATCTCGATAGGTGTATTTTTATGCGTAAAACTAAGCGTCACATAATGCATCAAAAATCCCTCTCAATCATCTCTCTCATGACACGCTCTAAGTCACTATTTTTATCAAATGCTATAGCTTCAAGAGCTTCATAACCTAATTTCTGTGCCAATTCAATAGATTTTAAGACCGCTCCACTCTCCTGCATCTTTGTTCTTATCCATCGAGACTCTTCCCCACTTAACTCTTTTTTATAGAGAGCATTAAGTGTTTGAGTATCTTCTTGATTCAAAGATTCAAACAGATAGATATAAGGTAGTGTAGTTTTTCCCTCTTTAAAATCAGCAAGTGAAGGTTTTCCAAGTTGAAGATCGCTCATAGTAATATCTAAAACATCATCAATTATCTGAAATGCAAGCCCAAGATTTTTCCCATAAAGTGCAAATGCCTCTGCATCTTTACCAGACAAATAGGCTGCACTTTTTGCAGTAGCTTCTATAAGAACCGCAGTTTTTTTATAAATCATCTCAAAATAAAGTGCTTGATCCAAGTTGATGTTTTCTGAAAGTGTAACATCCATCATCTCACCCACAGAGAGTTTAGCTACAGCATCTGAAATGGCCTCTGAAATTTCTCTATCATATGAAACAAGTTCCAAAAAACCTTTGGAGTAAAGAATATCACCAAGCATGATAGCAGTCTTATCTCCATAAAGTGCGTTTATAGAGTCACTTCCACGGCGCGTTAATGATTCATCAATCACATCATCGTGAAGTAAACTTGCAGCATGAATCATCTCTACAATCGCTGCTAACTTATACGAGCTTTCATTCTCTCCTGCAATTTTGAGAATCAACTTTGCCCTAAGTCTTTTACCCTTTGACGCATGTGAGTACAACTCCAATGCACTATCATCAACTTCTTTTATAAAGCGTTCTATCTGCGCTTCTATCTCTTCCAATTGCCTACCTTTTCTTTCTCTTTGGATCTATAAATTGTACTTCTACCCTCTTTTTAGGATCATAGATAAGTGCATCTATGGTTGCGATATCTTTACTATAGTTAGAAAACTGTAACTTTAAAATAACCCTTTGATTTAACTGTTCATAATCCCCCAAAAGGTTCATAGAAATAGAATCTCTTTTATAAACCTTTTGAAGTACATGCTGCGTTGGATGCCCCTCATAATTCACTAATAAAATCAAAAGTTCATTATGAAAAAGTGTCCACCTAAAAGTTAATTTTCCCTCTAATTTTGACTGATTTTCATACTCTTTTTTAATAACTGATATTATAGCAATTTCATCCTTTTTCAACTTAAAGGTATGCGTATAATCCCAATTTACTAAATCCGCTTTTATTAAAGAGAGACACAAGAGTAAAATCAGTCCAATTTTACTCATTTTGAGTAAGAATATTTCCCATATCAACTATATAAAGATTTGTAACAAGTGCATCTACCTCTTCTTGATTATTCACAACATACCGTCTAATATGTAAATCAACATCTTCATCTGCTTCTAAATCCAAATGTTTTTCCAACATTTTTTCTAACACAACAATCTTTTGTAAGTTTGCCGTCATGTAGTACTCTACTAAATTTCTGTTTGCATTAAACATAATATCAAAGTACTTCTTTTCTGGTGTTCCCCCGAACAAATCATCATCTTCTAAAAACATATTTTTCCCCTTATGGTATTTTGAATAAATATTATAGCATTATTGGCTAAAAAATGCTTCAATTTCTTCTCGCATGAGGACTTGGCAATCTATTCTATTAATCTTATCTCTAAATAAGGAGGCATTAGACATAGACTTTGAGTAAGTATGCAAATGTTTTCTAAAAATAGTCACACCTTTATCTCCATAAAAATTAACCATAGCATCAAAATGCTCCAATACAATTTCTTTAATCATCTCTTTTTTTACACTTTTTAAACCATTTTTAATTTGATAAAAAAGCCAAGGATTTCCAATAGCTCCTCGCCCTATCATGATACCATCACATCCCGTATACGCTTTAACATGATTTGCAATCTCTAAAGTTGTAATATCCCCATTAGCTATCACAGGAATTTTTACCGCATCTTTTGCCTCTTTAATTGCATCATAATCAATTTCTGACTTATATCTCCCTGCACGTGTTCTTCCATGAAAAGTAACATAATCTGCACCAGCATTCTCACAAGCTAATGCAATCTTATCAGGATACTTCTCGTTGAAACCAAGTCTAGTTTTAACACTTGTATACTCTTTATTTGAATATTTTTTAATAGTCTCAACGATACGAGATAGTTGTGGTAAATCCTCAAGCAAAGAAGATCCACAACTCTGACCTACAACCTTTGGCGCTGGACACCCGCAATTTAGATCAATACCATCAATTCCTTCAATATCATTTAAAATCTCTACAGCTTTTTGAGCTACTTCAGGGCTACCTGCAGCAATTTGCACAATATAAGGGATCTCCATTGGCGATTTTTCTAACATTTTAAAAGTTCTTGCGGAATTATATATGAGCGCATTGGCACTAATCATCTCAGAAACAGTAACATCCACACCAAACTTTTTAACAACAGAACGAAAAGGGAGATCTGTATACCCAGCAAGAGGAGCTAAAAAAATAATATCTTTTTTAGAAAAATCAATCAATACAAAAACCTAATGAAGAAAATTTATCAATGTGTTGGAAAGCAAGTAAGGGCGGTTCATCTGCCCGTGAGCGCCTGCTGCTGAAGCAAACTCAGCGTTAGCGTAGCCCAAGGGAATTACTTCCCTTGGGCGTATATTAGATAAAAAGTTCAGTATCGAAGTTTTTACCACTATCTTTTAAGAAGAGCATATATTTACACTTTTTATACTCATCTTCAGTAGAGTTTTCAAGAAAATCTCTTACATGATCCATCATCTGAAGTTCAAACATAACATATAGATAACCCTCACCTGCATCAGCTGGAAACTCGTGAGCAAGTCTTTCAAAAAGCAACATTAATCTATCTGGATTCATTTTTGTTTTCAAGTTTTTAGCTAAAGCGATAAAGTCATCATGTGAGAAATTTAATTTTTTAATATAATCAACCATAACATCATCAGAAAAATCTAAAGGATTTTCTTTGGCATTCACTCTCTCAACCAATGTATCAAAAAGTTCACGAGTAGGCTCTACATCATATTTATTAAGATCGTCCATAGAGGCATAAGAAGCCATAGCCAAATGTGCTTTTTGGCATAGTGTTTTATCATCACATTTTTTTAAAATTGTATCTGCATAACTTTTGTCAACAGCCAATCTATTATCATGGTTTTTTAGTACTAAGGCATTATCAGCTCTCAAAGAAAAAGAGCTTAAATCGACAACTTCTCCACTATATACTTTCCTCTTAGCATCTAAAATATCTTGAATTCCATCATCATAAACTCTATAATCCGCATAACGCTTTGGATCAATATTTAAAAGTGGAAGTATCGTTCCTGGAAGTTTAAACATATCTGTTTTATACTCATTATTAACTACTCTTCCCAAAAGAGCATTTTTTGAGTTTTCTAATAACTTTTCACCATCTTTACGAATTTTTCTCATACGGGCAAAACCAAGAGCTCCAAAAAATACCAAATGCGCTATCGTGAAAAGGAAAAGAATCAAAGCAGGAAAAATTACCCAAACTGCAATTGGCAATGTTATTGTAATTCCAGCAAAAGGAAAAGAGTAATTATCCCCAATAAAACTATAAACGATAACACCCATAACAATTAGTAAAATTAACCCAAAAACAACATACTTCTTAAAACCCATTCGCACTCCTTTATTAAGAGGTTTTCTCAACAATTTCTCTACAAACTATACAGTATTTCGCCTGTGGTTTCACTTTTAATCTTTGTGCACCTATAGGCTCCTCACACATCTCACAGATACCATAAGTCTCATTTTCCATCTTAAATAGAGCATAGTCAATTTCTTTAAGTTCTCTAAGTTGTTGATTGCTAATTGCTTGTTCAATCGCACTATCTGTGCTGATTGTGGCATGATCTGCTTCATCACTCGCATCAGTACGAGTTAGGGCCTTAATCTCTTTTTCATTGTCTTTGACAATTCTTTTGATCTTCTCTTTTCTATTTTCAAGCTCTTCTTTTAAAAAATTCAAATCTTCTAGTTTCACTTTTTCTCCTTGAGCCTTATTTGTGATAAGGGTGATTATTTACAATACTTAAAGCTCTAAAAATTTGTTCAAACAAAATTACTTTTGCTATTTTATGGCTGAAAGTCAATTTGCTTAAACTTATAACTTTGTCACATTTTTTTAAAAACTGTTCATCAAATCCATAGGCACCAGCAATAAAAAAATTTAAAGTCACAATGTTAGCAAAATTTTCACTAAATTCAAAACTATCCATCTCTTTACCTGTTGGATGTAAAGCAACATTATACCCATTCATCTTTGGTATAAATGCTTCACTATAAGATTCTTTAGCCATTATAGCATCTCTATTTTGCGCAGAGGAAATTTTTTTATTAAAAATCATAATTTCTTCAACTTTTGTATACTTTTGTATCATTTTCTTCTGATTTTCAATGATTTTCGTATAATAGTCACTATTTTTTTTTTCAATTGAATAGACATTAATCTTCATAAGAGAGTATTCTCAAGAAAAAAAGCTAAATTTTTATGCATCATTCTCAACAAAGTCTGCTTTTTTTCCTGTATGTTCTGCTGCTTTTCTTTTAGAATTTTCAATTTTTGTATCAAAAAAGTATAATAGATCTGAAACAGTTTTTTTCATATTTTCTCTTTTTACGATTAAATCTAAAAAACCATGCTCTAACAAAAATTCTGCTCTTTGGAAGCCTTCTGGAAGTTCAGTTCCTATCGTTTGCTTGATAACTCTCTGTCCAGCAAAACCTATCAATGCACCAGGTTCTGCAATAACAACATCTCCAAGCATAGCAAAAGAGGCACTTACCCCACCCATAGTTGGATCTGTTAGTATTGATATATAAGGCAAACCATCTTGAGAGACTCTTTTTAGGGCAGCAGAAGTTTTAGACATTTGAAGCAATGAAAATGTACTCTCCTGCATTCTAGCCCCACCACTAGCACTTACGATAATAAGCGCATGTTTTTTCTCAATTGCCCTATGAGCAGATCGAACAATTTTTTCACCCTCAACTGAACCTAAACTTCCACCCATGAATGAAAAATCAAAAATAACTAATTGCGTAGGTATACCTCCTATCATACATTCACCAGAGACAACAGAGGATTTTTTACCTGTCTTTTTTTCGCCCTCGATAACTCTTTTTTTATAGGGTTTCTTATCTACAAATTTTAGGGGATCAACAGGTGCTAAATCTTTATCAAACTCGACGAATGTGCCATTGTCGGCCAATAAATCTATACGAACTTTTTGACCTATTCTCATATGATATTGACATTTAGGACAAACATGAAAAAGATTTTCAACTTCTTTATAATACATAAGGGAGTTACACTTTTTACATTTAATCCAATGACTAGGAGCATCTGCAAGAGAAGGTTGCGGTTTTCTAAAGTTTCTAAACATATCACCGAAATTCATGATAAACCTCTATAAAAGTATTTTTTTTAAATTCTCAAAATGATTTAATTGCCTGCATATTAGCGTTAAATCCTTTTCTTTATGCTGATAAAGCTCCTCACACATAAACAAACCTGCTGCTACATCATACGAACGCATCTCACCCTCATATATAAAAAACTGTACTTGATTTGTATAGGCCAATGAGAGAGCAACAGCACCAGCTGCCCGATATTTGTATCCACTATTTTTAAGTTTTTTGGCATACTTATTTGA
>DQTU01000330.1 GCA_015662615.1 Campylobacterales bacterium
ATGCCTCTATGGCAAAATTTATAATTTTAAAAGACATAGCAATTTTAGATAGAGGTACAGGAGAGACAAATCGTTTTTTAGCGATTGAGGATGTAAGCGTTGATGAGTACGGCTCACTCTCTCCACAAAGCCTAAAAGCTGCAAAAAGAGCACTCTCAAATGAAGCAGTTCAAAATGGAGCTGTGAGGATAAACCAAAGCGACTGTGTTGATATGTCAGAAGGGCTTGAAGCTAGTGATGACATGATTGTGGCATTTAATGGTGGTGATATCATTTATACCTCTTTACAGAGTGGTTTTGCGATAGAGAAGTTTATGATAAAAAATGAGCTTTTAGTTCCTGAGGGGAAAGTGAAAAATCGCTCTATTTTTAGAAACTGGTTTTCGTGAGCAAAGTTTTATTTTCAATCTTTATTTTTCTGCTTCTCTTTGGATGTGGTAGCGGAAGAAAAGATTTTCCATCATATTCATCAACAGATGGTGTTACTATCAAACCCTATTTTTCACTCACAAATAGTAAATATAAAGAGGGTGGAGGCGTTGATGATATGCTTATTTCAGAAATTGAAAATGCTAAAAAAAGTATCAGACTTGCCATTTATGGATTTTCGAATGACCGCATAAGAGATGCAATTTTAAATGCTCACAAAAAAGGTGTTGATACCAAAGTTATAACTGACGATAAACGCGCAAATAGTGAAAATATACTTATGTTAAAAGAGGCAGGTATAGATGTTGTTGATGATGAAAATCCTTATGCTTTGATGCATCATAAATTTCTCATAATTGATGAAAATGTTGTTTGGAGTGGATCGGCAAATTATAGTTATTATGCTTTTTACAAAAACAATGAAAATCTTGTAAAATTTACAAGCTCGAAAATTGCACAAGTCTATCTTGAAGAGTTTAATGAGCTTTATCACCATGTAGACAAAGAAGGTGCGTTTGTGAGTGAAAACTTAGAGATTTACTTCTCTCCAGAAGATGACTTTGAACAGAGGCTTTTAGCACTTATCGAAAATGCACATGAATCGATAGATTTTTTAGCCTTTGCATTTACAAACAAAAAAATATCAGATGCACTAAAAGAACAATATGACAAAGGCATCGCTATAAGAGGTGTTTTTGACAAAGAGCAACATGAAGGTTTTTTAAAACGATACTCTAAATACGACACACTTTTAGAACACCGTTTAAATGTCAAACTCGACGGCAACACGCAAACTATGCATAACAAAGTTTTTATCATCGATCAAAAAACTGTTGTTACAGGATCCTATAATTACACAGTCAAAGCAAATGAAGAAAATAACGAAAATTCTATCATCGTGCATAATAGTGAATTTGCTTCAAGATATCAAAGTGAGTTTGAAGAAATTTTTGCTCTGGCACATTAAGGGCACCTCTAAAAGATAGCCTTGTGAAAAATCAATACCCATATTTTGAACCTCATCATGCGAGAAATAGGTAAAAATTTTTCTATCAATCTCTCTTTTGCTGATATCCAAAACGAGCATTTTGTAAATCAACTCTTTAA
>DQTU01000266.1 GCA_015662615.1 Campylobacterales bacterium
CATGTCACCATCGATCTCCGCTTTTGGAGTAAGTGCAGCCACAGAATCGATAACGATAAGGTCAATTGCTCCACTTCTAGCTATCGTTTCAACAATATCAAGTGCTTGCTCACCATAATCAGGTTGTGATACAAAAAGATTATCAGTATCTACTCCTAAATTTCCTGCATACTTTACATCAAGTGCATGTTCTGCATCTACAAATGCACAAATTCCACCCTTTTTTTGACATGCTGCTGTGATTTGAAGTGCTAAAGTTGTTTTACCAGAACTCTCAGGTCCATAAACCTCTATAACTCTACCTTTTGGTACACCACCAATCCCAAGTGCGATATCAAGTCCCAACGAACCTGTACTGATTGATTCAATCGGTTCAAACTCTTTATCTCCAAGTCTTACAAATGCACCTTTCCCAAACGCTTTATCAATCTGTTTTATTGTTAAATCTAATGCTTTCTTCTTGTTTTCATCTATCGCCATCGTTAATAAATTCCCTTCTTTTACTGTCATTTTTAATCCTTAATTTTTTTGATTTCACTCAATCTTATCAAGAATTTTTGATTTTTGTTAAAAACATTTCAAATTGAAATATAAGTTTATTTTTTTAGTGATTTACTTATCTCTCTAATCAATTTTTCACTATTTTGATTTGCAAGATTGTCATTATATGCAGTTGCACCTTTAGAGATAAAACCTTGAAGCTGTTTTACTTTTGCCCTTAACTCTTGTAGCTCTGCACTATCATCTTTTAACTCAACTCTTTTTTTAAGTTCTCTGTTTTCATTTGCTAGGTTTTGGTTGTAGGTGTTGTCACTTGTTAGGCGAAGTCTGCCGACCTCTTCTTGGAGAGACGCTATATGTTTTTTATCAATCTCTTCAATTTTTTGTAGTTTGTTTTTAATTTCTACAAGATTTTTGATATCTAACTCATGTTTGTTAAGTTTCTCTGTCAAGAGTGAGTTTTCGACCTCTTTAGCGCTTATAATCTCTTGATACTCTTGCGAAATAGTGTTAAAGAAACTCTCCAATTGCGTAACAAAAAAAGTTTTTTTCATAGTAAGTTTTTTAGAGATTTCTTTGAGCATTTTCATCCTTTAGATTATTATATCTATATTTAGGTAAAATAAAATAATCACAAATATGAAGGCTTTATTTGAAAACTGTAACTGTTGCACACTCTCCAGATGCTGATGATATTTTTATGTTTTATGCGATTAAATTCGGCTGGGTTAGCATGAAAGATGTACAGTTTGATAATATTGCGCTTGATATAGAAACACTTAATGTCAAAGCACTTGAAAACTATTATGATATCTCAGCGATTAGTTTTGGACTTTATCCTCTTATCAAAGATGAGTACGCACTTTTGAGGACAGCTGTAAGTTTTGGTGAGGGTTATGGTCCTAAACTGATTAAGAGAAAAGGTACAAAATTAAAACGGAATTTTAAAGTTGCTTTGAGTGGAAAATATACGACCAATGCACTTTTGTTTAAGATTGCTTATCCCGATGCTAGAATTATTTATAAAAACTTTTTAGAGATTGAAAAAGCTGTTACTGATGGCGAGGTGGATGCTGGTGTTCTTATCCATGAAAGCATTTTAACTTATAACGACTCTTTGGAAGTTGAGCGTGAACTTTGGGATATTTGGACTGAACTTTCAGGCGGTGGTTTGCCCCTTCCACTTGGTGGCATGGGAGTAAGGCGTTCGCTACCAATAACTAGAGCGATAGCGTATGAAGAAGTTTTAACAAAAGCGGTTGAAGTTGCCCATAAAAATGAAAAAGAACTTTCAAAGATGCTTATGGAGCGAGACCTTATAAGAGTAGATGCAGACAAGCTTGAGACTTATCTAGAGCTTTATGCTAATGCCGACTCTATAAGCATGAGTGATAAACAACTTGATGCAATTGATAAGCTTTTTGAGTTGGGTTATAACGCTGGGTATTATGAAGAGAAGTTAAATGTACGAGATTATTTGGTGCCCAAAGAGTATCAAGATTTCAGGTTCGCATAGGTTATGGAAGCAAAACTTATAGGACTTGGGGTTGAAACTTTTAAATTAGCCCTTTATCTAGCCCTACCGATGCTTATGGGCGGTCTTATCGCCGGACTTACGGTCAGTATTTTTCAAGCTACTACTCAGATAAATGAGATGACACTTTCGTTTGTTCCTAAAATTATTATCGTTGTTGGTATTATTATATTTGCGATGCCGTGGATGATGCAGATGATGATTGATTTTACGACGAAAATTTTCAACATGATTCCAGACTTTCTGTTTTGACTAAAACCGTTGATTTTTCTAAATACAGCTCTATAAAAATTGGTCCAATTTTAGAGGTAGAACTAATAGAAGAGATACAGCCACTACCCAAAGATATTTTACTTATCGGTGGTGCAAATAATATCCTTGTCTCAGACAACCCACCAGAACTTGCAATGCTCTCTAAAAAGTTTGAATATATTAAGCTTGAAGATAATTTACTCACAATCGGTGCTGCATCAAAAAGCGGTCGTATCTTTTCGTTTTGCAAAAAGCATGATATTAAAGGCTTTGAATATCTCTCAAAGTTACCAGGAACACTTGGTGGTTTGCTAAAGATGAATGCTGGCATGAAAGAGGATGAGATATTTAACAATTTACTCAAAATAAAAACGATTGATGGCTACATTAACAAAGAAGATATCAAACATGGATACCGTTTTACAGATATTAACACCATTGTTTATGAAGCAGTTTTTAAAATAGAGCAGGGCTTTGATACGGAAAAAATTGCCTCATTTGCTTCCATGCGTAAAAATCAACCTGCACTTCCTAGTGCAGGAAGTGCATTTAAAAATCCTCCAAATGATTACGCCGGACGATTGATTGAAGCGGTCGGACTCAAAGGTTATCGAAAGGGTGGAGCGTGTTTTAGTGAAGTGCATGCCAACTTTTTGGTAAATGAGGGTGGGGCTAGTTTTGAAGATGCACTTTATTTAATCTCTCTTGCGAAGAAAAAAGTCTATGAAAAATTTGGAATTAGGCTTGAAAATGAAGTGATAATCGTCTAAATATTACTTTCTGTAACAACTCTCTCACAAATTACCTCAAAAACTGAAAAAAAATTAAAGTTTTCTAAATAAGGTTTATTTTTATGTTAAAGTATTCTTACAACAACTCAAAAGGTTGCTTTAGAGTTGGCACATAAGGTGCTAGGATAGTTTTAAGAACTTTTATTTGGAGTAGAGATTATGAAAACAAAGTCAATTTTATTTACACTTTTAGGTTTAGCGTTATTTTCAGGGTGTACATCAGCTACTACGGCACAAAAAGAGGTAAGAGAAATAGAGAGTCCAACATACAATATCATAAAAACCTCACAATACCCAGCTGACACTAGAGGTGAAAAAGAGTTTTTAGTTTATCATAGCGACACTCAACAAGATATAGAAAACTTTATTATAGAGTATGAAAAATTAACAGATGAAGGTGCTCCAACATTTGAAGGGAATATGATTATCGCAAAAAGTGGAGAAAAACGAACAGGTGGTTATAAAATCTCTGTTTCAAATGTTCTAGAGGCAGGTCGATATACAGAAGTTACAATTCTTTTAGAAAGTCCAGGAAAAGAGTGTATGGCTACAATGGCTTTGACAAATCCGTATGTGATTGTTGAATTGCCAAATGACCATAAAGATGTTAAGTTTATTGAGAAAAATATAACTGTAGATTGTAATTAATTGATAGTGCTATATTTCTAATATCGCACTATTCTCAGAATCTAAAAATAATTTTATGGCTTTTTCATTCTCTTTTAAAATTTTTTCAATTTCAACAACTCTACAATTACCTACTTTTAGCCAAATTACTTTAGGTGGAATACCTTTTAAAATAACCAAATCATTAAAATCAGAATCTTTCGTGACTATTGTATAATTGTTCTCTTTTGCAAATTCTCATACTTTTATATCTGTCTCTTCATCTAAATTTTCTAGCATGACATGTGTTGAGTTTGTAAATATATCAGCAATGCGTGATAAAACTCTATGAGTATCAGGGGTTTTTAGAGGTGCCCTTATTATCAAAGAGCAGTTTATGCACTCATCGGTACCAAAATTGTTTTATGTTCTCTATCTGCTGCATATTTCAATGAAGCAAAAATATCCTCTTTTGTCAGTTTTGGATAATCTTCCAAAATCTCATCATAACTCATTCCAGATGCCAACATCTCTAAGATATCATAAACAGTAATTCTTAGGTTTCTGATACATGGTTTTCCAGAGCGCAGTTTTGGGTCAATAGTAATCAATGTTTGTATCATTACTGCTCCTTTTTAACCATTATATCATAAAGGGTATCTACCCCTTAATCACATGCCCTGCAAACTTCGCATCATCATCAATGATAGGTCTTACAGCTTTTCTAAACCCAAGTCCACATCCCTCATACGCAAAAAATACTCCAGCATGATAGAAAGCTCCATCGTCATCACGATTTAACTCAGTAAACTCTTGAAAAACAGGCATAAAGTTTTCATAATGTCCCTCTTTTGAGTCAAAAACTTCGCCCTCATCATCTATGATAGTGACATTTTCACCCTCTCTGCCAAATGCAGGCTTTTGCACATGTGCACCTTCAAGTGGTTCAAAGTCTGTCTCTAAAAGTAGTGGATGATTTGGATATAAATCCCAAAGAATTTTCATAAATGCTTTGCTTTGAAACATAAGAGTATAAGCAGGGTTTAGAATAATTGCTTTTTTATTATTTACGATTTGCGTTAATATGGTCGCTAACCCACCTTCATCGATAGCAATATCTTCCCATGGAACGAGTTTAAAAAAGAACTCATAGTTTTCATCGTTGTAAAATATCCCGTCTTCTTCGCTAAATTCAACATCTTCAAGATAAGCAAATGCTGTCTCAAATCCAGCCTCTTTGGCGATAGACTCTAGATACTTTGTAGTATCTTCATCTTCTTGAGCTCCTTTGATAGAAGAGAATAGGATTTTCCAGCCATCATAATACTCTCCAAAGTTCTCAACACTCTCTTCAAGTGTCACAAGTCTTTGAAAGTTCTCTTTTATCGCTTGGTGGATGTTGTTAAATTGACGCTCTTCATCCATCTTGTTCTTTTTTAAAATTGCCCATTGAGCAATGGCAGTATCTAAAAGTACAGTCGGAGTATCAGCATTAAACTCTAAAAGCTTTATCGGTGCTCCGTCCAAACCGCCAGCAAAATCAAATCTGCTGTAAAGATGCCAATGTACATCATTTTCCCAACTCTCTTTGATGATTTCTACCAAGTTGAAAGGGATATTTATATCATGAAGCAGATCATTTTCTATCACATAATCCCCCGCTTCGACATACATATCATATAGCTCATTGGCAGCTTCTGCATAAGCTTCTGCTTCCTCTTCACTAACTTCAATGAGTTCATCTACAAGATAAGGGGTATCATCATCTTCATCCGTATGCCATGAGAAGTCAATACTCTTTAAAAACTCAACACTAAGTGGTTCAACTTTTTGTAATTTCATGCTTTAACCTCCAAAACCACGAGAGCTTGTTCTTTTTCCAAATCCAGAGCTTCTCTTTTTAGCAGCTACGCCTTTGTTGCTATTGTTTTTGAAATACCCAGACTTTTTAGCCGTTCTAGCTTTACTAAATGAGCTTTTACTTTTGTTGTAAGTTGATGGATTTTTATAGCTTGATTGTCTATTGTTTTTATAGTTTTGATTGTTAAAGAGTTTGTTTCCTATGTAAGAACCCAGCATTGCACCTGCCATACTTGCCAAGATAGTTCCACCAAGACCCATGCCCCCTGAACCGCTAGAAACTTGCTCTTGTGTTAGCTCTGATGTACCCGCATCAATCTTTGCAGCTTCATCTTTTACCAAAGCGTCTAACTCTTCTTTAGATAAAATTTTCTCTTTTCCATCCAATGTTTTTAAAATTACCTTATTCTCTGTGCTTGGAAATTCATCAACAATTTTATACTTTTGAGGGGCAACCTCTTCTATGACAACAAATGCACCTTGTTTTTGACTTGCTTCTTGAAAAGAAATGTTTTGGTTTTGAGTCTGTTGCGGTAAGCCATGGTCGGGATTTTCACAGCCCGTAAGTCCTACCATGAGCAATCCACCCATTCCCCCAACCATCGAATAATCAGAAATCTTTTTGATATGCTTCATTTATGCGTCCTTTACTTTTATTATCAAATTTTTGGCTAATTCTAGCGAATTTTTTCCACATGTTAGAACCACTGCCATGCGACGACCAACATGTGTTACTGGTTTCCCAAATATACGAACCATGGAGTTTTTAGAAAAACACTCATCAGCAACTTCAAAAGCAGGAACAACACTCTCATTTTTTGATTTAAAAGCAGCACTAGAACCCTCATCATAAAATATAAAATCCAAAGGCAATCCCAAAACCGCCCGAACATGAAGTGAAAACTCACTTTGACTTTGGGTAATCATCGTAACCATCCCAGTATCATGAGGACGAGGAGAGACTTCTGAAAAATAGACTTCATCACCTTTGATAAACAATTCCACACCAAAAAGTCCACGACCACCAAGACCATCAGTAATCTTTTGTGCAATATCATATGATTTTTGCAGAGCAATCTCACTCATCTGCATCGGTTGCCATGAGTAGATATAATCCCCATCTTTTTGAATATGCCCAATAGGTTCACAAAAAACCGTCTCTTTCCCATTTCGAACCGTCAAAAGAGTGATTTCATAATCAAATGTCACAAACTCCTCAACGATAAGCTCACTAGCATCCCCGCGAGCCTCTTTCGCAATCTCCCATGAGCTTTTCAAATCATCAGCACTCTTAGCGATACTCTGCCCATGCCCCGAACTACTCATAACAGGCTTGATAACACACGGAAATCCTATCTCTTTTCCTGCATCTACCAACTCATCATAGGCTTTTACAAACTTATAACCACTAGCTTTCAGCCCCAACTCTTCACAAGCAAAAACACGAATATTTTTACGATTCATAGTTTTGTTTACCGCTTCGGCATTTGGAATGACATGGAAACCCTCTTTTTCAGCCTCAAAAAGTGCATCTATGCTTAGTGCTTCAACTTCAGGAAGAATGTAGGTAGGCTTCTCTTTTCGTATGATTTCTAGTATCGCATCTTTGTTTTTCATATCAACCACATAAGATTTATTTGCGACAAGGTGTGCAGGGGCATTTTCATAAGCATCTACGGCAACTACTTCAACACCTAGACGACTTGCTTCAATGGCTACTTCTTTGCCAAGTTCTCCACTACCGAGGAGCATTATTTTTATGGAATTACTTTTTAATGGGGTTGTGAATGTCATTGGGA
>DQTU01000084.1 GCA_015662615.1 Campylobacterales bacterium
CAAGTAATTTATAATGCTTTAGGATCTTAGTCAAAGAAGCAATATTCTCTTTAGTGTTTACCCCAAAATTATGAGGATGCCACCAAAGATGAAAAAGCTCTCCATTTTGTGCAGCATGGGTCATAGCAGCTGTAATCCGTTTTAATCTCAAGCCATCCAAAAATGAGAGTTTTGCAGAGTAGGGGCGTAAAAACCTACTAGCAGGAATATTATAAGGCTTCTCTTTTGCAATCTCTTCAAACTTGTAGGTATGAAATCCAGAGAGATTGACATAAGAGTCAAAAATACGAAGTGCTCTTTTTAGTGGAGTTTTTTTCTCCTCTTCACTTGCCGCTTCATAGATCCAACCTCTCTCATTTCCACGATAGCTTGTAATTCCTGCGTTTTTGATCACTCCAAGATAAGATTCGTTGTATTGATTTCTAGGAAAGACCAAAGAGGTGAGTTTGATATCTTTTACCTCTGCAATTTTTTTACAAGCTTCAAGGTCTGCATAAAATGACGCTTCATCTTGTCCCTCTTCAAGACAATAATAGTGTGAATAGGTATGTGTTGCCATCTCTTGGTTTGGATAGGAGGTGATAAGATCTATACTTTTTGGTGCAAAGTGATACTCTTTTTTTATTGGATTTTGTTCCATGTAGCTGTAGAGATTAATTTCATCATCTTTATAGTTTGGAAGCTTTGCTGGATAATACTTTTTCACTTCCTCCGCATCTTTACAAAAAAGAAATCCCATTGTGGCCCAAGTAACATGGGTATCATACTTTTTAAAAAGCTCTAACATCTCTTCAACTGCCTTTGGAGTCCCATCAAGATGAGCAGAATACCCCTCAACACTTATAACATCACGCATTCCCCAGTAAAGCTCAAAATCTAAAGAAATTACAAAAACACCACGCATGACAACTCCAAATTGTTATTTATTACAAGTATATCGTCTATTTTTCATAATCTTAACGATCTCTTCTTCTATTTCGTCTTCGTGATCTATCTCTATCCTTATCTTTATAGTTTTTATCTCGTCTTGGCTTCTCTTCAATCATCAGTTTTTTAGACTTCAAAGAGTTTTGACAAAAATGATTCACTCTACTTCTTGCCGCTTCTGCAACCTTTGCATCTGGAAAAAGTTCAGGTAGTTTATAAGCAATCCAAAGATAGAGGCTGATCTTTTTCACTTCATCTTCCGCTTGGAGCATCTCTTTTTGGCTTCTTGCCGTTTTTGAGATGGTTATTGAGGGTTTGTATTTGACAATTTTTCCATTTAAAATTGCGTTTATATAGTGAAAGTAGGCGCGTTTTATAAGAGGTGATCTTGTGTTTACTGGAGCTTGAACCAACATGTATTTCTCTTCCAGCGAAAGCTCTTTTTTATCATCGATCATCTTTGCTAACTCCTTCATGTGTCCTATATTTGCAGCTATAAAAGGACCTGTAAAGTTCATGTGTCTTGAGAAATAATCTAAAATTTTATAGAGATTTTGAGTTTTGAGATGCTCTGCAAGGGATAGAATTTGTGTTGTGCTGGCTTTTACTTGAAAAGGAGGTTTAATGGTATGCAGTGAAGCATGAAACTCACTTTGGATATGTTTTAGAATTTTTTTACTCGTAGCTCCTATATAGCCATTATCATGGTGACCATATCGTCCTGCTCGTCCAGAGATCTGGATAATCTCATTTGGTGTTAGCGGACGGTTACTTATCCCATCATATTTAGAATCTGCCGTAAAAAGCAGCGTTTTTATAGGAAGATTTAATCCCATGGCTATTGCATCAGTTGCTACAAGTACCGAACTCTCTCCCTCTCTAAATCGTCTAGCTTCTTCTTTTCGAACTTCCGGAGAGAGATTGCCATATATGACAGATACTTTATGCTGTTTAGAAAGCTTACTTTTAATTCTAAGAACTTCCGCACGGCTAAAAGCAATGAGTGCAGTTCCTGATTGAATTTCTGCAAATGGTATGGCATGGTGTAAAACTTCAAGAGGATTTTTTCTCTTAAATTTTACAACTTCTAGATCTTCTTCTAAATACTCTGCAATTTTCTTTATCGCATCCAAGGCATTAACACTTCCTGTCATGATAACCTTTGAAGCAGGTGCACCTACGATGGCATTTACCCATGCCCAGCCACGATCCACATCTTCTATCATTTGGACTTCATCGATGACACATACATCTACATCATAGTTAAAATTTACCATCTCTATAGTTGAGCAGATATGCCCTGCATCTTCATCTATCTTTTCCTCTTCTCCAGTGATGAGTGAAGTAGGTATATCTTTTGAGATAAGGTATTCGTAATTTTCAAGTGCTAGAAGCCTTAGCGGGGCTAAATAGACTCCGCAATCCGCTTCCATAAGCTCTTGCATTGCTTGATAAGTTTTTCCACTATTGGTAGGGCCTACAAAAAAGTAGAGTTTTCTCTTTTGTTCTCGTGCTACGGGGAAAAGTGATTTTAAATCACAGTTTAAAAGTCGGTTTAGTTTTTCTTGCCATGTTTGATTGTTCATAAAGATATGATAGCAGAAAAATAGGAAGTGAAGCTTTAGCTCAACTTCCTATAAGGTTTTATTAAATTAACATCCCTTTGATCACAAAAAATATCAAAGCAGAAAGAATAGCAGCAGCAGGTACTGTAATAACCCATGCAGCAACAATTTTCTTTACAGCATCTCTTTTGACATATTTAATTTTTTCCGTTGATTTGAGGGCTTTTTTAGCCTCTTTAACTTTATCTTCTTCATCATCAATCATCTTATAAAGGTTAACGATTCTTTTATAATCCTCTTTCCCTTTTTTCTCTTTAGCTTCAATAGTTCCAAGCTCTGAATGATAGGCTTTTAGCGTTCGCTCTTCATCTTCTAAAATCTCTTTTTCACTCTCTATGAGTGCTTTTTCATCATAGTTATCTAGATACTCTCTTAAAAAACCTACACCGAAAATACCACCAACAGCGA
>DQTU01000035.1 GCA_015662615.1 Campylobacterales bacterium
ATTAATTTAGATGATAAAACATTTGATACTATCCCATTAAGTGATGTGGATAATGGCCCGAAATTGTATGCCTCTGATTATGCATTTAATCCTAAAGACGGTCAGTTATACACAGTTGACTCAAAAACGAAAGACTTGGTTAGAATTAACCCTGCTACTGGAAAATTTAAGAGACTTGGATATGTTGGTGACGCAGCAGTAGAGGATAATAGAGTGCACAGTGTGATTAATTTTTTTGATGAAGATGGTAACTTTTATTTTCATTCATCGGGAAATAAGAAGATATTCAAGATAGCTATCGGTAATGGAAGTGATATAAATACAACTGCTACACAATTTACTGATGCACTGAATTTAAGTAGTGGAACTGGTGATGGTGCTAGATGCGCCAATGCTAGTGTGGAAAAGCCAGAAGCCTTTGTCTGTGAAGATGCTGAGATATATTTTTCCAATGCTTCTCCCATGGGAACAGCTCAGAGCGTAGATACTAGTGGAATGTGGCTTCATACTATCAACAAAGAGCAGTCTCCTTTTAGCTTTGATAGGATAGGTGAAAAGTATAATGCGAGATATAATGCATTAGCGTACAACCCTAAGGATAACTTTTTATACGCAACACTGACTAATCAACTACTCAAGATTGATAAAAGTGGTAATGTTCATGAACTGGGAGTAATTACAGGAATACCAAATAATATACAATACTACTCAGCTACATTTGACAATGATGGATATTATTATCTAGCAAGTCCAAATGGATATACAACTAAGATATATAAGATAAATATTGAAGCAAAAAAAGTAGATGAGACAAAAGTGCTTGAAAATAAAGCTATATTTTGGGACATGACTATGGGTAGTGATGGATATATCTACGCGATGGATAGAAAAAAGAAAAAAAATTCATATACTGGGAGGCTTCTCAAAATAGATATCAATTCTAAAAATGCTAATGGAAAATATGAATATAGTATCATTGGTGATAGTAAAGAATACGGAAGTGACCTTGATGTTATATTTTCTGATAGTACGAATAGGCTATTTTTTCTAACAAGAAAAGATGGATTTTATGAAGTTAATGCAACTACCGGAGAGATTAAAGCGATATCAAATGCACCAGAAACTGCTAATTACAATGATGCTGCTGTATGTCCAAATACAACACTGAGTTTTAAGCCTACTATCATGATAGGAGATATAAGTAGTAAAGAAGGGGAAAGTTTAGAATTTCCAATAACATTTCTTAACAATGCAAACCCATCAAGCATAGAATTTAAATATCAAGCAGTTGATGGTGATGACAGCAATAGCAAATTAAACGCTAAAAGAGGAGATGATTTTACGGCAAACTCAACGCCACGTACTTTAAAGTCATCAAATGATACAACAATC
This sequence comes from Campylobacterales bacterium, assembly GCA_015662615.1. Taxonomy (GTDB): domain Bacteria; phylum Campylobacterota; class Campylobacteria; order Campylobacterales; family QNZT01; genus SZUA-1433. Next base: position 1,393 of record DQTU01000035.1, read on the forward strand.
TCTATACCTACAATCAATGATAACCTAGTTGAAGCAGATGAGTCTTTAAAGCTTATCCTCTCAGGTGTCAAAGGAGCTCTTTATCATGATGATAATATGCTTGCCAAAGGAACTATCATAGATGATGACCGTCCAAACAATGGAACTTGTTACGCAACAACAGATAATAGTAATAATCTTTTTATCTATGAAAATTTAAATAGTTCATCTCCTCTTTCTCACCCAAGAGTAGTCACTACAAGCAAAAATCTTTTTGCAGAGGGTGGTGCTTATAGAACAGTGGATGGTTTTATCTATCAATTTACTGATGATGATGATACCGCTGCTGACCCTGATGCGGATGAGGGTCCAAATAGTTTATGGAAAATCAATGTAAAAACAGGAGAAGTTAGCTTAGTCAAAGGTCAGTTGATTGATGAGGGGGATGATAGCCATGTAGATGCAGCAGAATTTTATTATGATGTTGAGAGAAAAAGAGACACTTTTTATGTTATACAAAAACATCAAAAGAAACTGCATGCTTTTAATCCAAATGATGGCTGGAAATCTCTTTCTGGGTATCCTAAAGACATCAAAGATGCAGATGGTAATGGTATAAAACTAGGTGGTTTAGCTATCGATCCATATAGTGGTCAAGCATATGGTGTTAGAGATAATGATACAGATGGTTTGGGCGATCCTGTACTTTATAAACTAAACTTAAAAACCGGAGTCACTACGGAACTTATGGGATTGCCACATGTAGATGCAGAAGGATTGGCATTTGCAAATGATGGTAATCTTTATCTAGAGACGGAGGATGTAGGAGAAGGAGATGATGAACATAAGATATACAAGCTAAATATTTTACAAGGAACACTTACAAAGGTATCACATTCTGGAACTAGTGGGGATATAGATATTGAATCACTTTCATGTAATGGTGGAACGTATCAAGCACCTCCGATATTTACAATAGAGCAAAAAGAGTTTACGATATTAGAAGGTAACCC
>DQTU01000178.1 GCA_015662615.1 Campylobacterales bacterium
AATGCCTTTCCCATCAAAATATTCTCATCAGATTGATCTGCTGAAATTTTATGCACATAGAGCCACGCTTCACGCTTGCAGGTGACATAGTAGTGGACAGTTGTACCAGAGATGAGTTCGGAGGTAAAGATTATATTAGACATTCTAAACACTTTTAAACTTAGTCAAATGCCAATAAACTATCTTGCTCTTCAGCAATAAGAAAACCTGTTTTAGAGTCATAAATACCATCCAAATAATCAACATAATAGAGACCGAAAATATCGCTTTTTTGAACATTCATACCCAACATTTCCAAATCTTTACGTTTAATATTAATAACCGATGAAGCAAATGCTTTAAAACGTTGCTCTTTATAGCTCTTTAACTCCCACTGATTAAGTGTTTGCGACTTTTCAAAATATTTTGACTCTTCATCTTTTAAATCAATACCAAGTGCAATAGAATCAGTATAGTCAGATTCTGTTCTAAAAATCTCTCTTACTGCCTGACCAATCTTATGAAAATCAAAACTCTCTATAGCCTTTAGAATCTCTTTACGATCACTTAAACGAATATCGAGTGTTTTAAAAAAGTTCTCAACATACGTTAAGATATTTGCCTCTTCAATACTCTCTTTACGCTCAAGTGTTTCTTTGAGATAGTGTTCGGTAGCATTCATTAAGACAGAATCATAAATTTGAAATCCCAATGTATCAAAGACAAGCACCTCTGCTTGCTCTCGCTTGCCTTCACGATTCACCCTTCCTGCTGTTTGGACAATAGAGCTTAAAGGTGACAACTCTCTTAAACCTATATCAAAATCTAAATCAACCCCTGCCTCAATCACCTGTGTTGAAATAAGAATTTTCCCTTTGACACGGTTACTATTTGGCTCACGTAATGCTTCAATCGTCGCTTCTCGATCTTTTGGAAGCATATATGAATTGAGTACATAAAGAGTCTCCTTGTCTAATACGTTAGCAAGTAGATGGTAGAGTCGTTTTGAGTTTTTAATTGTATTAACAACACATAAAATAGAAGAAGAGCCATCACCACTTTTAGCCATCTTGAGTATTTGCTGACTAAGCATTTGCAAACGCTCATCTTCATTTTCAACTTCAAGTCTTAAATAACCGATTCGATAACGATTTTTCTTTTGAAAAAGTTGCTCTTTAGGCGCTAATTCTTTAGCTGTATTGGTTACAATTGGCATAGTTGCACTCATTAAAATAAAGACGGCATCAAGCTTTTTTGCCAATGTGTCAAACAATGGTTGCAAAACCTTCCACAACTCAAAAGGAATTGCCTGTACTTCATCAAGCACAATGACACTATTACGAAGACTTTGAAGTTTTACATTATCACTATTATTCTCACTAAAGATGGCAAAAAAGAGCTGGTAAAAGGTACTTACAATAAAAGAGTGGCTCCAACTCTCAACCAAATACTTTATACGATCATAGTCATAATGGTTCTCACCATCCTCTTTAAAATCAACTTTATGGTGGTGTTTTGTAATTTGATTGGGAAAAATGCGATCAAATATGGTAGCAGTCTGATCAATAATACTTGTAAATGGAATGGTATAGATAACTCTATTTTTACCTTTTTTCTCGGCAATTCTTAGTGCTAATTCAAGTGAAATAAGCGTTTTACCAATACCTGTTGGAGCTGTAAGAGTATAGAGATGACTATTAGGGTTTTTTTGATAATTTTCTAAAATAGTTTGTACAATTTCTGTACGCTCACGATCAAAGCGTAACTGCTCTTTTTTATAGGTATGCAGTGATGTAAGTGGATAGTTAAAATCCTTTGGGGTAAAAGTATGTGAAGTAATTGCCTCATACTTATCAGCAAAGATCAATTTAGAATAGAGAAGTTTTTGCGTAATATAGTCATCCATATCAAAACATAAATCTTCTATCTCAAAACCAAACTCCTCGATAATATCCATATCATCAGAATCTATCTCAAAATAGTTACACACATCACGCTTATTGAGTATCTCTTTTAACTGTTCTTGACACAATCGAAGCTCCCTTGAGTCATCATCTAAAAGCATATCTCTTAAATACTTTTTTGATGCAAGTGAACCGTGATGTGAACGGATTGCATTAAAAATAAAGAGTTTGCTTTTGAGATCAAACTCATTATATCGATTAATTAAAAAGACGATGGCAGAGACGGCAGAATGTGGATCGGAGCTGGTGATCTCTTTTTTAATATAACGCTGAAATTTATCACACACTTTGCCAAGATCGTGAAACTTTGCAGAGGTTTGAAACAGTTCATCTGTATCAAATGCAACAATACGCTCAATATGATTAACCAACCGTTTATTAGGATGTGAAAGGTAAGCTAACTCCATACAATCTTCCTGCCGTCTATCTCATCAAAATCAGCATTTTTACAAAGGATAGATTGTCCACTTGTCTCAACTAAAAAGTCTCTAAAATCACCAAAAATCCGACCTTCTGCAATGGTACAAGCCATACGCACATCAGTATATTGCTTATTAGGCTCTATCTCAAAATCATACGACAAAGGAATCATAGAGTCGATCCAAACCTCTTCTCTCTTTCCCTTCATCACTTCAAACAATCCTAAAAAGTGGTACTCCGCCAAACAGAAGTTAATCCCCATATAGAGTGGATAGAGTGAACGTTCACTTTTTAAAATCTCAACCAACCGCTCTTTAAAATCTTGTGCAACATCACTCAAATCACAATAGATTCGATAATGAGGATTTACCAAAAGCTCACGATAAAACTGTTTTCTCCCCTTTGTAAAACCACTACCCTTTACTGGGTTAAGTTGAGAAAGAGCCTCTTTAATACCATTAAAACAGAATTGTCGCTTACCATCCAAACGCTCTACAATCACAGCATAACGCATTGCATTAAGAGCTAAATAGTCCTCTACACCTGCAATTGCACCAAGCATTCCCATCACTGTGGTTTTAGGCAGAACAGGATAGGTTAATGAGCTATAGATCGTGGCTGGATGGCTAAAATGACCGTAATCAGCCCGAATCTGAAAGCCTATAATCATTGTTAAATACCAAACGATTTACGCTCCCAATTTTCAGGAAGCGGTGTAATATCAATATAGTCATCACAAACATACTCAATTGACGCAATCTTATCAGCATATGTTTCCGTTAGTTTAACAATTTCACTAAGATCGATACTATAATCATTAGTAGAACGAATCTCAAGTTCAGAAACTTTTGAACTCTTCAATTTAATAAGATTATCAAGCCCACCAATATAAGTTCCTGGCTCTTTATAGACAATACGCAAAAGGAATCTTGGCATCTGTCCAAATTTACTACGAGAAATTAGATTCTTAGTTCCAAGCCAAAGCCCCTCAAGAATCTTTTTCACATCCTCTTCACTTAAGTTGGTTTTTTCACTGTTTAAAGCATTAATCACACCATAAGTTGCAAAAACTGCATAGGGTAAAATATACTCTTCCCGAAATGTTTTATTCTCTTTTCCCTCTTTACTGGCAAAAGCACCCGTACCCTTAACATAAACAATTTCAGTCTCATTAATAGACTTACTCATTTTAAATTGGATAGGACCTGTCAAACTATTGGTCTGCTTTTCAACAGGAAAAACACCACCAAAAGCACGTACATCAATACACTTCTCTAAAATAGCCTTCTCTACATCTTTTGCATCACCAACAACACTTTTAACACGACGTTTACCATCTGCCAAACCCTTACCGTAAGGCTCTTCTTTTACAAAAATCTCTTCTCCACGACTCTCTAAAAAGTCTCGAATCGTTCGCTTAATGCGTACATCACTCACAAGTGCTTTACGGCTGATCTCATCATAACGGGGTGCATTGGCATTTAGCATATCACCGTTTGGATTCCAACTCTCACCATCCCAAAGAAAAAGTATCTCCGACTGCTTTGCATAACTCATTTTTGTTCTCCTTCTTCTTTTTTGCTATCTTTATAGTTTTTAAAATCAATGCTTCCCATAACAAAAGCGATATTGGCTTGATCAATCGAAATCACATCCTCTTTTTTTACAGCCTCTTTAGCCTTTACATAAAGATTCATAAGATCATCATAGTCCTTTCCACCCATACCATACTTTCGTGATGCCTCATAAACCTTTCTAAAGACTCGATCGACATTTTGCATTGTAATCGAACCGATAC
>DQTU01000260.1 GCA_015662615.1 Campylobacterales bacterium
ACTAGATGCAAACCAAAGTGAAGCAGAGGATTTTGATATCAAAACAGAAAAGCTACATGAAGGCTTTCCTCCTAAGATTCAAGATATTCTAAAGTATGAAACTCCTTCAGCGATGATGGCTGATGCTGGCGAAGAGTGGTCAATCATGAGTGAAAGATGGGAAAATCTTATCAGACAAGCTAAGAAAAATCCGCAAAAAGCATATCAAATTGTTATCAATGCAACACCAAAAACAAATCTAACAGGCGGTAAAACACTTAGAAGATGTCCTTCAGCTGCTGGTGAGCGTACAACTGTACTAGCAAGTAGAATAAAAAAGAGCGTTTAAGAAATCTAAAAATTAAATTCATGACTGAGCTTGATGGTAGTTTAGGTTCAAAACATGGAGCATTTAAGCAGAGTTGGGAAGCTTTAGAATATTGTAAAGATATTCTTAAACCTACTAAAAATGATATTATCGAGCCAATTTTTAATGCAAGAATTAAAGATGTAGACTTTGATAAAAAAGTCATCACTTATTCACAAAATAGACTTAATTCTGATTTAGATGTTGTTGGAACTGATACAAAAGCCATTGCATACAATGAAGCAATAATTATGGTGTATCAAAAAACTCCAACTATCGTTGAAACACTGTTTAATGACTCTAGCGTTAAGTTATCTGCGGGAAGTTTTGAGTGTGAGAAGTTTAAAGATCACTTTGTGCTTGGAGATAGCCAAACAACACATAAACTACCACCAAGTGGTTCTATGGCGATGAGTATAGCAGGTATTATGTCTGGAGAGGTTTACGGTAGCCTTATGGGTAAAAAGAGTGCTGTGGATTATTCAACAGCGTCAAATACTTGTTTCTCACTAGTTGGAGAAAATCCAAATGAAGCAATCAGTGTTTCACATACATTTACTGTCAATAAAGGCATCATAAAAGGAAAAGGTAATGTTCCTAAAAATGCTCAAGGCATATATAGGGCTGGTTCGATTGCAGAAGCACAAGCTGCTTGGATATACAGTATAGGTGCCTTGTACGGAAACTTTGGTACAGCTGAAGAAGGTGGCGTTTTAAGCTCATAAATCATCATGTGAGAAGTTGGTAGAAGACTACCAACTCTCTTTCTACTCTGGGGTGTTTACCATCCATGTTGAAAAACTATTAAGATAATTCCAATAAGATTCAACCTCTTTGGGAGTTGCATCCATATCTTTCAAAAGTTCTTGATAAAGCTCAAGCCAAACCACTCGCGAACTTTCAGTAATTTTAAAAGGTGCATGACGACCTACCATCTGCGGAGCACCACGAGATTGTTCAAAGTATCTAGGTCCTCCTAAAAACTGTATGAAAAAATCAGCAGCATGTTTTTTAGCATTTGCAAACTCTACCGCATCATCAATGGGAAAAAGCCCTTTGATACTGCTTGTTTTTAACAACTCATAATGCGCAGCAACAAGGTTTCGAATCCCCTCTTCTCCAACTGTTGCATAAAACTCTGGTATTGGTCTTTGTACCTCTGCACGCACGCCAAACGGTACTTTTATAATCAGATTGAAATTCATTAGTTCCCCCTAAAAATTTAATGCCCTAACTTCAACATATAAAAATCAAATCCACCTTCTCCAAAACTCTCACTCTCTCCTACAATGACAAAGCCCCCATCTTTTACTTTTGCCATGCCTCTAACGATATCATTTTTCTTTCCACCATAAACATTTGCCCAGTTGAGTTTTCCGCTTTTTTGGTCAAGTTCTAAGAGATAAAAGTCTGCCCTTCCATTTCCCATAGATTTGGTTACGCCTGCGACTAAAAAATTACCTGCATCTGTGAGTTCGATGCCTCTTGCGTATTCATGATTTTTCAAACCAAAAAGTTTATGAAAAAGAAGTTTTCCAGTTTTGTCAATTTTCATAACATTTAAGTCTCTTTTTTGACTATCGTATGACCTAGTTTCTCCTGCAAGTGCGTACCCATCATCAAGCTCTTTTACCGCATACAATGCATCTGCTTTTTTCTCACCGTACACTTGTGTCCATTGCTCTTTTCCATCTGCATCAAGTTTTACAATATAAAAATCACTATTTCCTGCACCATAGGATTCAGTAGTTCCTACAACGATAAATCCACCATCGCTTGTCGCATCTATTCCATAAGCACTATCCAAATCCTCACCGCCATAAGTATTGCTCCAAACTTTATTGCCTTCACTATTTAACCTTGTGACATAAAAATCATAACTTCCACTTCCGTATGATTTGGTTGTACCTGCGATAACAACTCCACCATCATCTGTTTTTGTCATGGCTCTCGCATAATCTTTTCCAGCCCCTCCAAAAGTTTTTTGCCAAATCGTTTTTCCACTCTGGTCTAACTTGACAACATAGATGTCATAATTTCCACTTTCATTGTAGGATTTACTAGTTCCAGCGGCTACAATAAAGCCATCTGAAGTTTCAACAATCGCTTCAGCTGAATCTTTTCGCTCTTTTCCAAAAACTTTTTTCCATTGTATCGTGCCCTCTTTGTCCATTTTGAGAATTAAAACATCTGTTTTGCCCTTACCCATAGACCTTGTATCACCCGCAACTACACATCCACCATCACTTGTAGCAGCAACTGCATAAGCCATGTCATCTTCACTGCCACCAAAAGGTTTTTGCCAAAGTTTTTTGAGTTCTGTTGCACTTTTCGCAAATGTAAAACTGGAAGTAAATACCAACATGACTAGGATTAAGAGTATTCTCATAAGGAACCTTTTATAAGTTTTTTTTATATTGTACTTCATGTTTGGTTAATAAAAACTTAGAGAAAGCTTATTATTATTGAAATTTAAGGATATAAATTAATTTAATATTCTTAAAGTAAATTTATATATAATAATTGGTATAATAATTGCTATATATTTAAGATATTAGATTTCTTACAAAACTGCTAAAGTTTGAGATGTTTATCAGGGTACATTGATTTTTTGAAATCAAAATTGAGTAATAGCCGTAGCTATTGCGATGTTTTTATTTTGAAAAAGTGATGTGCTATGATAAATATATCTTCTTTATGAGTTTTGTAAGAAATCTAAAAAATACTACTTAAAAGGACCCGCATGAAAGCTGTCGTCATGGCAGGTGGTTTTGGAAGCAGGATCCAGCCACTCACACACTCAACCCCTAAACCGATGCTCCCACTCCTGAACCGTCCGATGATGGAACACACAATGTTAAAACTCCGCGATCTTGGTATCACTGACTTTATCGTGCTTCTTTATTACAAACCTGAAATTATAAAAGATTATTTTCAAGATGGCTCTGACATGGGTATGAATATCAGCTATATCACTCCTGATGATGATTTTGGCACAGCAGGTGCGGTAAAAAAAGCACAAGAGTTAATCGGAGATGAAAACTTTGTGATTATCAGTGGCGATGTTGTAACTGATTTTGATTTTGAAAAGATGTTTGCATTTCACAAAGAGAAAAAGTCACAACTTACTATCACTCTGACAACTGTTGAAAACCCACTTCAATTTGGAGTTGTGATAACAGACAACGAGGGAAAAATAGAAAAATTTTTAGAAAAGCCTAGCTGGGGAGAAGTTTTTTCTGACACGATAAACACGGGTATCTATATCATCGAACCAGAAATTTTAGATGAAATTCCTGCAAATGAAAATTATGATTTTGGAAAAGACCTGTTTCCAGCACTTATGCTTAGTGATGTGACACTTTGGGGATATGATGCCAAAGGATACTGGAGAGATGTAGGAAATCCAGAGAGTTATCGTGAAGTTTTTGAAGATGTTTTTACTGGCAAAGTTGACCTTGTCAAAAGAGGCGAGAGTGTAAAACATGCTGATGGGGTACTATATTCTCAAGCCGATAGCGAACTTGATAGTAGTGTAGAAATTATCGGAAATGTATGTATCGGCAAAAATGTTAGTATTGGCAAAAATGTAAAACTAAAAAATTGTGTTATCGGCGATGATACCATCATCCAAGAGGGATGCAAGATAAGCAACACTGTTATTTGGAATGATGTTATCATCGGAAAAAATGGTATTTTTGATAGTTGTGTTATCTGCAACAACAATGCCATCGATAAAAATGTGGTTGCAAAAGCGGGACTTATTTTAGCTGAGGGTTGTGATGTTGGACAATTGGTAAGTTTTGAAAAAGATGTTGTAATTTGGCCAAACAAAAAGATAGAAGACGCAGCAATTGTCAGTAGCAATTTGATTTTAGGAAGCAAATACAAAAACTCTATCTTTGAAGCGGGAAAAGTAACAGGAAAGACAAATGTAGAACTCTCATGTAATATGTCTACAAAACTAGCTGAAGCACTAGCTTCACAACTCCCAGTGGGGAGTAAAGTGATGGTGAGTCGAGATTATCATAGAAGTTCATTGATGTTAAAACGCGCTTTTATGAGTGGTTTGATGTCAGCAGGAATTGGCATAATAGACGCTCGTGGAACACCAATATCTGTTATGCGACATGACTTACATGCTAGTGAAGATATCATCGCAGGGGTTCATTTTATGCAAGATATAGACCCAGCCAGTACCAAAATCCTCTTTTACACAGAAGAGGCACTCTACATCGATAACAATCTTGCTAAAACTATCGAGAAGTCATTCTTTAAAGAGAATTTTAGAAGAGTTGATTTTCAACAAATTGGACAAATCCAAGATGCAAATTATTCAAATGCACGATACAAAAAAGCGATTTATAAAGCGGTAGATAAACAGTTACTTGGGCGTGATAGTTTTAGAATTGCTGTTGATTTGACTCATGGAATGCTCAGTCGTGTATATCCTGAAATTTTAAATTACATTGGGGTTAACAATATCCTGATTAATGCTTATCAAGATGAGCAAAAACATTTAAATCAAAACCAGCTCATCAAAAAATCAAGAGAAGATATTGAGAAAATGGTAAAAAACCTAGGTTTAGATGTAGGATTTGTCATCTATCCAAGTGGTCAAAAGCTTACTCTTGTTTGTGATGATGGCGTAGCACTCGATCGTCAACTTGGACTTTTATGTGTACTTCATCTCTTTAACCAAGATGCCAAAGAGAAACGAAAAGTATTTTTACCAGTTTGGGCACCTGATATCATGGATGATACATTTGAAAACTTGGAAATCACTCGTGGTCAATATGCAAATTTCAAAGCAGCACAATTAAGTGAATATGATTTAGTGGCAACACTAGAGGGAAGTTTTGCATTTACAGAATTTTCACTTCATCGTGATTCTACCTATGCAAGTTTGAAAATCATGGAGATGCTGATACGCCAAAATGTCAAACTCTCAAAAATCATCACAAAAATAAAACCTTTTTATTACAAAAGACTCAAAGTGGAATGCAACCAAGCACTCAAAGGTAAAATGATGAGAAAGTTCCTTGAAGATGCAAAAGGAAAAGAGTCTTCAATGATCGATGGCGTGAAGATTTGGATAAGCAAAGACGCTTGGATACTTATGATTCCTGACCAATATACTGATAACCTTAACCTTTACATTCAAGCAAAAGATGACGCTGATGGTAAAATGGTATTAGATCAATATCTTGAGAAAATAGAGAATTGGAAGTTGAATGACTAAGAAACTCTCTGTTAATTTTCTATGGCATATGCATCAGCCCTACTATCGTGATGATATAAGTGGTGAGATTGTCATGCCATGGGTGTTTTTACATGCTATAAAAGATTATTATGACATGCCTTGGTATTTGGAAAAGTTTCCAAAAATAAAAGCAACTTTTAATCTTGTTCCTTCACTTTTGGTACAGCTAGGTGCTTATGAAAACCCTGAGGTCAATGATAAGTTTTTAAAAGTATTACGAAAAAGAGTTGAAGAACTTGATAGTGATGAAAAAGCGTATCTTGTGGAATATCTCTTCTTTTCCAATGAACACAACATGATAAAACCATTTGAGCGCTATCAAGAGCTGTTTTTGAAAAAAGAGGATTTTTCAAATAGTGAACTTATCGATTTGGAAGTACTTTTTATCTTAGCATGGTGTGGAAACTATTTAAGAGAAAATAAGACAATTGTAAAAAATCTTATTCAAAAAGGTAGAGGTTTTACCCAAGAGGAGAAGATTGAACTTTTAAATGAATTGAGCGGTTTTATAAAAGAGGTCATTCCTTACTATAAAAAGTTGATGGACAAAGGACAGATAGAGATTTCTACCACACCTTTTAACCACCCTATCTCACCACTTCTTTTTGATATAGAAAATGGAAAACTTGCAAACCATAACACAACACTTCCAAAATATGATGGCGACTTTAAAGAGTATGCTTTGATGCAAATAGATAGTGCTGTAGAGTATTATGAAAAACTTTTTGGCAAAAAACCAACAGGTTGGTGGCCGGCTGAGGGTTCTGTGAGTTATGATTTTCTCGAAGTTTTAGAAACAAAAGGTGCAACTTGGGCATGTAGTGACCAAGAGGTTCTCTATAAAAGTGGTTATTTTGTAAAAGAGGATATTTATAAAAATAATACTCTGTACTTTAAAGATAAGTCGATAAATCTATTTTTTAGAGATAGAGAACTTAGTGATTTGATAGGTTTTTCTTACAGCGGTTGGGATGCAAAAAGTGCAGTTGCTGATTTGATTGGACGACTTAGAAAGATACATGTCAACAGTACAACAAACTCAAATGTCAACATAATTCTTGACGGCGAAAATGCATGGGAACACTATCCAGACAATGCCAAAGAGTTTTTTGAACTACTTTATAGTGAGCTTGATGATTGTAATTGGATTGAAAGTAGACTTTTTGATGAAGTAATAAAAGATAAAAAAATCGCTGTCAATGAACTTCATGAGCTACAGCCAGGAAGCTGGATAAATGGAAACTTTAACATTTGGATTGGACATGAGGAAAAGAACAGAGCTTGGGAGATGCTTTTTCAAACAAAAGCTGATTTTGAAAAAAATGAGAAGCATTTAGATGAAGAAGTTATAAAAACCATCAAAAATGAATTCCTTATCGCTCAAAGCTCAGACTGGTTTTGGTGGTATGGAGATGACCATCATACTGATTTGGGTTCGACATTTGATAAACTATTTCGTACACATTTGATGAATATCTACACCCTCATGGATAAAAAAATCCCTGAAAATATTCTCGAACCAATAGTAGAAACTTCAAGCGATAATAATGATGGTTTTATAAAGCCTGCAATAAATCGAATCACAGCAGAGCTAGATGGTAAAATTTCACATTTTTATGAGTGGCTTGGATGCGGAAGTATGGATTTATCGAAAGAACTTTCGTCGATGAGCATGCATGATTTTGCCATTGAAAAGATTTATTATGGGTGTGATAATGAGCACTGTTATATCGCTTTGATTGGAGATTTGACAAATGGTATCGTTGAGATGGAGTTTTCATCTGGTAAAAAGATAAAAATGCCACTATCAAAGTCTCTGAACTCACATGATGGTATCTCATTTATCACTGATGAGATTATGGAAATTCAGATAGATAAAAAACTTGTGGAAAAAGATACGATTAGTTTTAAACTCTTCAACGAGGGAAAACTGGTGCAACTTCTACCGCTGTACTCAAAAATAGAGTTTAACTGTTTAAAAGAAATTAGAAAGAATTGGTATATATAATATGAAAACAACAGCATTACTTTTAGGGCTTCATTGTCATCAGCCTGTGGATAATTTTCATCATGTATTGGATGAAGCGATAGAGAAATCTTATCATCCATTTTTTGAAGTGGCTTCACAATATAAAGATTTTAAATTTTCAGTCCATTATAGTGGTTGGCTTTTAGAATTTATCAAAGATAAAGCACCTGAGACTTTTTCACTCATGCAAAAACTAAGTGACAACGGGCAAATTGAGTTTTTAACCGGCGGATATTATGAGCCAATTTTAGCTTCAATCAGCTCACAAGATAGAATCGCACAAATCCAAATGTTAAACACTTTTATAGAAGATAACTTTAACCAATCTCCAAAAGGATTATGGCTGACTGAGAGAGTTTGGGATAGCGTTATCATCAAAGATGTAGCAGCATGTGGCGTTGAGTATGTAGTTGTGGATGATTATCACTTTATCAGTAGCGGATTTGACAAAGATAAACTTAACGGCTATTTCATCACAGAAGATGAAGGGGTGCAGCTTAAAATGTTTCCAATCAACAAAGAGCTTCGTTATACCATGCCGTTTGCAAAACCTGATGTGGTTTGCGACTATTTAGAAAGTATTGCAGAAGATGGTGTGAGTGCTGGAGTAATTTTTGATGATGGCGAAAAGTTTGGAATTTGGCCGGACACTTATGAGTGGGTTTATGAAAAAGGGTGGCTCAAAGAGTTTATCGAAAAATCTTTGGCAAATGAATCGATAAAACCTATGCTCTATTGTGAGTATTTGGAAATTACAAAACCAATATCTTTGGCATATCTTCCGATAACTTCTTATGTGGAGATGGGCTCATGGTCACTAAATGGTAAAGATGCAAATATTTTACAAAAGATGCAAAACGGATGTTCTGACACATTTGATAAGCAAACGATTGAAAAGTTTTTAAAAGGGAGTGTTTGGAAAAACTTTTTAGTGAAATATTATGAAGCAAACAAAATACACAAAAGATATACCGACCTATCAAACGATAGAATTGACGATAAAAACTACCTTGAAAGTCTTTACAAGGCTCAAACCAATGATGTTTTATGGCATGGTGTTTTCGGCGGTACTTATCTTCCAAGCTTAAGAGATAATGCGTATCGTTTTATCATCGATTGTGAAAATATCAAATATGGCGAAACTAGAGAAACATCCGTAAAAGATATAAATTGCGATGGCTTTGATGAAGTAAAATGTGTCACAAAAAACCTCATCACGCTTTTTGACTCTAAGCTTGGCGGACAACTTATCGAGTTTGATATCAGAGATAGAAGTTTTAATCTTCAAAACACCATGAGTCGTTATTATGAAGCATATCATGAGAAGATTCTTAATTTTAAACCCTCTGTTAAACCAACTGAGATTGAAGAGGAAATTGCTGAAGATGCGATAGCAACTATCCATGGTGGTGGAGATGAAGACTTTACTGAATTTCAGGAGTTTTTGAAACATGATTGGCATACTAAAAATAGTTTTATCGACCATATCACAGATGATAAAGTTACACTTGAAAGTTTTACGAGAAGCACCTTTACAGAATACGGCGACTTTGCAAACCAACCATTTGAGATTTTAAAAAGTGAAAATGAAACGATTCATTTTCAAAGAGAGGGTGGGATATTTATTGATGAGAAACACCATCGTGCAGTTTTGGATAAATCATTTCAAATAGAAGATGAGAAAATCAAATTTTCAATTTCACTTGAAAGTGACATAGAGGGATATAAATATCTTCAAGAGCATAATTTACACTTTGCAAACCTCAAAGATATCACGATAAACAGTCAGAGTTTTGATGAAGATTTTGAGTTGAAAAATTGTGATAAAATTACTCTACATGACGAATATACAGGTAAAACTATTACCTATACTCTAAATAAAAATGCAGATATATTTATCAGTCGTCTTGATACTTTGAGTCAAAGTGAAGCAGGATTTGATTTGACAACTCAAGGTATTAGCATTGGATTTTTATTTGATTTGACAGCAAAAACAACCATCATCGGTCAAGTAGAGGTAGGATTATGAGACCCCTATACAGTAACCACACCCACAATATCAATAGGTTTTCTATAGGCGAGGCAATCGTTTGTAGGACTAGCTGGCTAGTTCAAAAACGATTAACGAAGTATATAGGAAACCTATTGATACCCGAAGGGAAGCTTAGTTTTGGGCGAAATTTAAAACATAAGATTTCTCGAATTAGCCAGCTAGTCCTTCAAAATTTATATTTCAAATCTCACCCAAAACTAAGCTTTTGTGAGTACGGTTA
>DQTU01000129.1 GCA_015662615.1 Campylobacterales bacterium
AATTAATAGTCTTTTTCTTAGAAAATAGGGTTAAATAGCAACCCGAAATCCTGCTTTAACTCAAAAATTCCCTCTATTCACAACTTCCCCTTATAATATACATTAATAAAATTAATAATAAAAGATTATACATAATGAAGATTAATGAGAATTAAAATTTTTAAGAAATGTGTATAGTTTGGTTTTTACAGAAGATAAATGGAGTCGTCACTTTTGATAACTCCGCCTTTAACTACTTGTGCAAAAATTCCTCTATCATGTTTCAAAAGTTTGGGCAATTTCTTGTCTATATGTGAGAGATGATTGCAAATCGTACAGTTTTGGCTGATTTGTAAAATCACTTCTCCAATACGAAGTTTACTACCAGTTGGTAACGCATAAGGATTGTAGTTCATTAGTATATTTTCACCCAAAGAGCCATAAGGCATTTTTATGCCATGTTCAAGTGCAAGATCATAACTATCTATTGATGTTATAAGTACAGATCTTTGTATGCCTTTATCATAAAATTTATCACTTAAAATGCCTTTTTCATCCAATACAATTTCTGCCTGTGTTGCTCTCTTTGGACTCATGTTTTTTGAAATGAACAGTGTTAAAATTTTTCCTACATGACTGGTTGACACTAATTCTCCTTATAGCTTAATTACATAAAATTATACTAAGTATACTACAAAATTATTTATATTGCTTGACATTAAATTGTTATTTTATTATAATTACAGTTTGTTACACTACTATACTAGAATATAATTTTTACTTATATTTTTTCAATGGTAAAACTAATGATAACTTTAAGGAGGATAAATGATTACTGACACAAATCGGGAAGATTTAAGTAGAAGAAATTTTTTCAAAAAAACTGCTCAATATTCTGTTGGTGCAATAGCTGCTGCAAGTGTGCTATCGCCAGTTAAGATGAGAGCTGATGATCCAGCTATCATGGAAGAGAAGCATTGGGGAACAACACTTGGTGATCCAGTCACTAAAAATGTCTATGGTATCCCATCTGCGTATGAGCATAATGTTGTAAGAAGATATACTAAACTTTTAGCATCAGGTAACTATGAAGCTTCTATCGCAGTAAGTCCTATACAATCACTTAGTGGTATTATCACACCAAATGGACTATTTTTTAGCCGTTCACATGGTGGTACTGCACATATTGATCCAAATGAACATCGTTTGATGATTCATGGTTTGGTAGAGAAGCCAATTGTTCTTACTATGGAAGAGTTGAAGCGTTATCCAAGTGTTACTAGAATTCACTTTATCGAGTGTCCGGCAAATGGTGGACCAGAGTGGAGAGGACCACAGTTTAACTCTATCCAATTTGCAAAAGGTTTTATGTCTTGTGCCGAGTGGACGGGTGTATATATCAAAGATATCATAGCAGACTTGGGTCTCAAACCTGATGCAAAATGGATGTTAGCAGAAGGTATGGATAGCTCACATATGGGTAGAACTATCCCTATCGATAAAGTTCTTGATGATGCGATGGTTGTTTGGGGTCAAAATGGTGAAGCATGGAGACCAGAGCAAGGTTATCCTATTAGATTGCTAGTTCCAGGCTGGGAAGGTAACTTATGTGTTAAGTGGCTAGGACGGTTAGAGTTTGCTTCTGAACCATTTTATGCAAAAGAAGAGACATCAAAATATACAGCACTACTGCCAAGTGGAAAAGCGATACAACATTTTTACGCAAATGAAGTAAACTCTGTTATCACAAATCCATGTCCTGAAAATCATTGGAAAGATATGAAAAAAGGCGACATGATTGAGATTGAAGGTTTAGCTTGGAGTGGTATGGGTACGATCGAGGGTGTAGATATCTCTTTTGACGGTGGAAAAAACTGGGTTGAAGCACCGCTTAAAGGTTTAGTTCTTTCTCGTGCTTGGACTAGATTTTCTTATATGTATAAGTATGAAGGTAAACCATTACTGTTATCTTCTCGTGCAAGGGATGATGCCGGGCATATCCAACCATCAGTTAAACAAGAGAGAGATGCAGTCGGCGTAGAAGGCGTTTATCACAGAAATGGCGTACATACTTGGGAAGTAACAGCAAAAGGGGAGGTGAACAATGTTCAAATCTTATCGTAAATTAAACATCACAACAGTAGGTTCGGCTTTTCTCTCATGTGCATTGATGATGACTGCATGTAATGCAACTGAACCAGCAGAAAGTGTAAAAAAAGTAGCTGACACAACAAAAGATGCTGTTAAAGTAACGGCAGCTAAAGTAACAGAAAAAGTAAAAGAAGTAGCAACAACAGCAACTGCTACGGCTAAAACATCAGGGGATGCAGTAGTAGCTATTGTTTCTGACAAAATGGGCGGAAGCCGTACTTATGCTAATGGTAAGTTTGTTATCGGCGGTGGTATGACTTACCCGATCAAAGATAACAAATCAGGTGCTTACTACGAAAATCCTCAAGATAAAAAAGGTTTTGTTTTCGGACGAACACCTACTAAAAATGAGATAGCAGCTTGGGATATAGATATCATGCCTGATGGTACTGGTTTGCCAGAAGGTAGCGGTACGGTAGAAGAGGGTGATGAGATTTATGAAGCGAAATGTGTAAGCTGCCATGGTGACTTTGGTTCCGGTGGTGGTGGATATCCTTCACTATCTAAAGGAAATGCATATGAGGGGCAAAAAACACTAACAAATCAAAGATTGAACCCTGATGATGGTGGTCCAACTCGTACTTTTGGTTCGTACTGGCCATATGCAAGTACATTGTGGTGGTACATCAAAACAGGTATGCCTCACAATGCACCATTAAGTCTTAGTGATGATGATGTTTATGCACTTACTGCCTATATGTTAGCTATCAATGAGATGAAGATAGACGGCGAAGAACTTGATGACGAGTATGAATTAAATCGTGAAAAATTCTTAAAGATCGTTATGCCAAACAAAGATGGATTTATACCAAGCATAGATGGTAAAGATGGTCTTGAAAATGTTCGTGCTTTTTATCATGATACAAGTAATTATGGTAATGGTACAAGATGTATGAAAGATTGTTTTGAGGGTGAGCCTAAAATTCAAGGTATCACTATTGAGATGAAAGACTTTAATCCACCTCTAAGTAATGTAAAAGATTTACCAAAAGAGGATCCAAATGCAGCTCCTATAACTGCTGGACAAAAAACATACGAAGCAGTTTGTGCATTATGTCACTCTACTGACTCTATGGGTGCTCCAGAGGCTGGAAACAAAGCAGCTTGGGATAAAGTAATGGAGCAAGGTATCGAAACTGTTTATGATCATGCGATAAATGGATTTAATGGTATGCCTGCAAAAGGTGGTCAAACAAGTTTAAGTGACGAAGCGGTTAAAGAAGCAGTAGATTATATATTGGAAAAAAGTAAGTAATATACAATTACTTCACAATAATAAGCTATAATTAAAGAGTAAAATTTGGAGTCTTGAGATACAAGGCTTCAAGTAACAAAAATGAAGGAAGAAAATATGAAAAGAAGAAATTTTTTAGGCATGGCACTAGTAACCGTACCTGCGATATTAAGTGCGGTAGATTTTAGAAAAACTAAGCCAGACACTTGGACTGCACACACAGTTGATGATTCTATTAAAAAACTATATGGTGATATCAAGCCAACAGAGAGCGGTGTAACACTTAAAGCTCCTGATGTTGCTAGTAACGGTGGTGTTATTCCAGTTTCTGTAAAATCAGATATAGATGCAAAAACAGTTGGAATTTTCCAAGATGCAAATCCTGAAGCTACAGTTGCTGTATATACAGTAATGGACGGTCAACCAGTTGATTATTCAATCAAAATTAAAATGAAAAAATCTGGGACTATTACGGTTATCGTAGAGGGTAAAGATGGTAAATTTTATTCAGCTAAGAAAACACTTGAAGTTGCTCTAGGTGGTTGTGAAGGTTAATATAACTGCCACAAGTCAATAAACGATAATTAAACTATAGAATATATAATAAGGAATAGATAATGAAAATTAAAGCAAAAGAAAAAGGTGGTGCGGTTAGTGTAAAAGTAATGGTAAAACATGACATGCTAACTTATGACCAAGCAAAAAAGAAAGGTACAGATGCGAATTTCATCACGCACATCTCTGCTAAAGCAAATGACAAAGTAGTATTTGATATGTCAACAAGTCAATTTTTATCAAAAAATCCAATCTTTAAATTTAAATTTAAAGGTGCAAAAAAAGGCGATAAAGTTGAAATTACATGGGTTGATTTAAAAGGTAATACTAAAACTGACTCTAAAAAAATTAAGTAGTAACTACTTTCATATTGGAAGTGTTGCTTTAGCTTCACCTTTGGGTGGGATTAAAGTCTTCATTTCCTATTAAATTTCTCTCAAAAGAATTATCATGACTGATATAAAATTTCAAAAAATTAAAGCTGACAACGATATAAAAGAAGTTATAAAATCTGCATTTGGTGTGGATTTAGATATTGATGGAGGTTGGGGATACACCCAAGAAGATGCCCTTATCATCAATGACGCTTCAATTCCTTTAGCACAACTACAGCACACGCTTTGTTCCATAAGAGCCCATTTAGAGATGAGCATGACACTTCCCAAAGAGGAAAGATATGGAGCCATCAATGTAAATGAGATAAAAAGAGAAGAAAAAGAATTTTATATAAGAAAATATGATATAATAACCTTTGAGGTTAGTGGTATGCTTGAAGAAGTTTATAAGAAGTTTATAGATGAATATAAGGCAGGTCAAGACTCAGATAGTTTTGATATCAAAGACCACTTTGATAGAAGAAAAAAAGAGACACATGGGCGTCAAGAAGCTTTTTGGTTTGATGTAACAAATATAAAAGGAGAAAGAAAGAATGACATTGAGTAAAACTATATATGCGGTACTTTTAAGTAGTGCTTTAATTTTCACAGCTTGTAATGATAAAAGTGCAACAACAGCAAATGAGGTGGCTTCTAAAACAACAGAAATTGTAAAAGATGTAGTAAAGACTGCGACGGAAAAAGTGGCTAAAACTGCTGAAGTAGCAGTAGCAGAAGTTGTTGAAACAGTTAAAAAAGAGGTTGAAGGTGATGTTGTAGCAAATGATGAAATTTTAATATTTCAAGTTGATAACAGCGATGGAAAAATCACACTAGACACTATTCAAAAAGGTTTTGAAGATGCTGGCTTTTACATGGCAGCAATCAATGATATGAATAATCCATATATGAGAGACTTTAACGATACTTCTTACGAAGTTTATGCTCTTGCTGATTTTTATAATAAAGATATCGTTGAAGAGTTTATCAAAGAGTATCCAACTATTGGGCTATTTGCACCGATTCCTATGTCAATCTACACTAAAAAAGGTGACAAAACTATCTCTATTTCGACACTATCAACTAAAAAAATGGCAGAAATTACAGGCATACCAGCTGACCATAAAGCATGGAAAAAATTAGATGATATGATTGAAAAAGCATTAAAGCTAGCGCTTCCAAATGGAAAAGTAATCCCTTATACAAACAAAACTATCAAAGTTGATGGTCCTTTAGTAGTAGAAGCTACTTCAACAATGACTGATGAGTGGGAAGATGAACTTGAAGATTTTCAACTAAAATTCGAGAGCCTTATGACAGTGAGCAAATTTGCAATGCCAGCATTTAATGAGTTTACAGATGAGATGGAAGATATTGGATATGATTTTTATAGTGTATATTCTATCTGTAAAATCCCTGTTGCTTATACAGTATCTAAAAATTATCCAGAAATGGGAGCTTATGGTCCTTGCTCTTTATATATCTATAAAAAAGAGGGTGATGATACGGTACATTATGGTATCCACCATGTAAACAATTGGATTCACTCTATGGGTATTACTGAGAAAGAGTCTATAGATATACTGCAAGAGGCTATGGATAAAGTTGAAGAGTTGCTTGCAGGTATAACGAAGTCAAAATAAACTAATTACAACTTTGGTATTTTTTGCCAAAGTTGTGTCAACGGAATTTATAAGATGCTAAAGTATGTTTTTCTATTTCTGCTTATTCAATTAAGTCTCATATCAAGTGAAAAATTCACACCCTCTGATAATAAAAATCTAGCTGTAGTTTATACTTATGATGAAAATATCAGAGATAAATTTGATGAGTTTTTGTCAAAAGATTTACAAGAGATTAATTACTTTCTAAATGACCCGCATAAAAATGTAAATGTTGTATATGCAAAAAAATATGGCTCGACAGTGCTTGATAATTTAGCATTTGGTTCAATCGTAAATGAACCGATAGTTCGACCTATGTTTAATATCGACCCTCGTTTTGCAGGATTTAGTCCCTTTAATTTACTTATACATAAAGCAAAAAATGAAAAGCAGACCTATGTTTCACATCTAACTCCTGAAGCAATCTTAGATATTTTAGAGATAGATGATAAAGAGTTGAGAGTAAAATATATCAAATCATTTGAGCCACTTGATAAGATGATACAAGAGCGGCTTGGTGGTAAAAAAAGTATCATACCATTAAAAGGTTATGCAAAAGATTCGATGATGAACTTTGAGATACCTTTTGAAGAGCCTGAAGATTTAGATGATTTTCTTGATGAGTTTCAAGAGAAATTTGAGTCAGCTTTTGTTCAAAAAGAGTATATCATCGCTGGTTTTTATAACTTTAAAGAGAGTTATAACAGTGATGAAGATGAGCTAGAGCAGTTTGAATCTTTTTGGTCTTACGCACTTTGTCATCTCACTTACTCGTATCATGT
>DQTU01000236.1 GCA_015662615.1 Campylobacterales bacterium
ATAACAGGCATCGAGCCAGAAAATGAGAGCCAAGTTTCTAAAGGGTACCTCTAAATTAAGTGGTTTGATTTTAGGGGTGCATTATAGAAACAGCAAATCAATATTTTCTATATTATTTCATCAACTTTTAATTTTAAAAATAATCTACAATTTTCCAATGATGTTTATGTGCAGAGTAACCAATAACAACTCCAGCAACTATTGATATAATAAAAAGTAAAGCACTATCCATTTTCAATCTCCTCTAAATCTTTTTTCATTTTATTTAACTCAAAATAATTAACAGCTATACCTACAATAAAAAAGACAAAATTTGATACTAAATCTATTTTATCATAATTTTTCATGAACAAAATATAACATAAAACTGAACTATTTTTAAAAAACATTTCAAATTGAAATATTAAATCATTACTTCACATGTATTTACTTTTTAGCTTTAGACCAATTTATGCTATAATCCAACAAAAAAAGGACATCTATGGCAGTTCCTAAGTTGATGTCACATTTTACCTATGAGGATTATAAACATTGGGAAGATAGTTGGGAACTTATAGATGGTATCCCTTATGCTATGGCTCCTGCACCTTATCCTAAACATCAAAAGATAGTAGCTTATATTTGGCGAGAGTTAGACAAAAATCTCAACTGCACATTTAAGGATATTTGTGAAGTCTATATTGCTCCTATTGACTGGAAGATAAATGAAGCTAGTGTTGTTCAACCTGATGTTGCAATATTTTGCGAAAAAACAGAGAAACAGTACTTTTCAAAAACTCCACCACTTATCGTAGAAGTATTAAGTCGTTCGACTGCGCTTAAGGACACTACAACAAAGTTTGAACTGTACCAAAGAGAGGGTGTGGCATGTTATATCATCATTGACCCAAACAAACAAAAAGCAGAAATATTTGAGCTTGAAGATGGTAAATATAAGTTAGCTAAAAAAATTGACCAAGATGGAGAGTATCACTTCTCACATGACGGCTGTGAAGTTAGTATTGATTTTGGAGTGGTATTCTCCTAAAAATGCACTCTCTGCACCACTTCCAAGTCAAACTTCTCTCTCAAATCACTCTCAAACTTCCCTTTTAATCTCATCAACTCCGACTGACTTAACATCTGTGGAACCAGCAAATCACATTTTATAACCAATCCCTCTCGATGCTCTATCGTGACATTTTCTATCTTGATATCTTGCCCTTTTAAAGTATATTCACTCTTCTCTAATGTCGTGCGAATTTGAGAATCAACCAACATGGTCTTAAATGAAAAATACAGAGGAATTGAAACAATACTTGCTACAACCAAAGCATAAACTAATCCTTTTTTTGCTCGATGCATAGGTGCAAATCCCATGACTAAAAATGTCAATGCTGCTGCAAATATAATCCCAACAAAGTTTGTCACAAAAAGTAAAAAAGCTTGATAAAAGATATCAAACTGCATCCAACCAAGTCCGATTCCAGCAGATGCAAGAGGTGGAACTAATGCCACAGCGATTGAAACGCCAGCTAGTGAGCCTACAATTTTCTCATTGTTTTTAGCGTACGCTGCTGCCATGCCTGAAGCTAGAGCTACAATGAGGTCTAAAAGTGAGGGTCTAAGTCTCGCAGAAATTTCATTTGTAAGATTTTCAAACGGTAGTATCAATGCGATAATAGAAGAGGTCAAAAGCACAAGAAAAACTCCAACTCCTACGGTTTTAAATGAACTTATCATTAAACTTTGGTCACTTCTTAACACTCCCATCGAAGCTGATACTATGGGTTGCATAAGAGGCGCTATGAGCATCGCACCGATGACAACTGAGGCAGAGTTTAGAAAAAGTCCGACCGTGGCTAAAATGGTACTTAAAACCATCATCACGATAAAAGTTGGTTCTACTTTCCCCTGCTCTCTCAATCCCGCAAATAGATCACGATATTTCTCTTCTCCTGCGTGCGTAAAAAATGGCAAAGTATCTTGAACATATTTTACACCCTCACTTGTGATTGGAAGTCCTGAGAGTTTTACGGTCTCTTTTTCACTTGTCCCCTCTTTAGATTTTGCCCAAAATGCTTCACTAGCACTTAGTCTAATCGCCTGCTGTTTTACCTCAAATTTTATCGGCGTCTCTCCTGCCTCTTTTCCATCTATTGTCACTTCAAGTGGCGGAGAACTCTCGATATAAAGTGATTCACTTTTGATAAAACCTACAGAGTTTGGCAATGATTTCTTTTTTGAATTTTTGAAAAGTGAAACATAAAGATAACGAAGATAATCCACGATAGAAGTAGGACTCACCAAAAGAGCCGAAAGTTTGCTATCACTAAGAGACAAAGCATCTTGAACTAAAGAAGAGGCACATGTATGGTTATCATGCTCTATAATCACGATACCCGTAGCGGCTGTGCTTATCTCTTGCTCTTTTGCTGTTGTGAGTTTTATCTTTGTCTGTTTTAGTGACTTTAGTTTTTTAAACGCTTCTATCAAAAGTGTATATCGTTCTTTAAAGGAGTTGTGTTCGTAAGAAGCACTTTTATAAGTAAGCGGTGGGGCATCTCCGATGAGAGCACCCCATAAAACAATCTCTTCATTAGCATAAAGCAAATCAAGCGGTTTTGGCGTACTCTCTAAGGCAACTTTCAAAGCATCTTCAAGTTTTGGTGATATCTCAAAAGTAGCACGGAGAGTATTTTGGTTTTTTAAAGCGAGGATTGCCACAGAAAAATCATCGTTGTGCGCTTTTTGCAGTATCTGCTTCATCTCATCGGCACTTGCAAAGATGATAACATGGTCATTACTTGTAAGTGTCTCATCTTGTAAAAACTTATCGACAGTCACTGCTTCTATAGCATTATCAAGCTTTTTTACTTCATCTCTTATATCTTTTGACTCATCGCCATAAACCAAGTAAGTACTCATAACAATCCTCTTTTTAATATCTCTATTCGTTTATTAGCTTTTTCAATAGTTTTGATATCGATTTTACCACTTTCAACTAATTTTACCACACAAGATATAATCTTTTCTATCTTCACAGGTTTACTAATCTGATTTGCAAAAAGTAGTAAATCTACACCTGAGTTTATAGCAAGTTTTAAAGTCTCTTGAAGCGTATAATTTTTTGAAATTGCACCCATCTGTAAATCATCACTGATAAGCACACCTTTGAAACCTAGATGTTCTCTTAACATGTCATGGTTGGTTTTATAAGAGAGTGTTGCTGGGTATTTTGTATCTATATTTTTGTTGTAAATATGTGCAGTCATAACCATTTTTGCCATGCCATTTTTGATAAGAGTTTCAAAAGGTATAAGCTCTTTTTTCGTCCATGTGTCACTCACATCTACAAATCCATCATGAGAATCTCCAAGTGAAGAACCATGTCCTGGAAAATGTTTTACAACACTCAAAACTCCATTTTTTTGCATCTCTTTTATAAAGATAGAGGCATACTCCACAACCACTTCTGGCTCTTTTGAGTATGACCTTTTGTTTTTTACGATAACTCTATTTTGAGGATTAACTGACAAATCAACACTTGGTGCTAGGTTACAATTAACCCCCAAACCATGTAACATGCTAGCCATGTTTTTATAATCTTTTTTTGCATCTTCTTTTGATTTTAAAGCAATATCTTTTGCACTTGGAGTTTTTACAAATCCCTCCACTTTTCCAACACGAGAGACCAAACCACCTTCTTCATCAACAGTCACTAAAAGTCGGTTTTTAGAAAATCTCTTGAGTTTAAAAATGAGTTTTTCAAGCTGTTTAGGATTTTGAATATTTTTATCAAACAGTATCACACCACCCAACGGATGTTCAAACAAATCGCTACTTTTATTGACATCATAACCATCAAAACCGATAACGATCATATTAGAAATTTTCGACTCTAAATCAGAAGCCACAAGATAAAAGTTAAGCGTTAAAAAAAGAAGAACTATTCTAAGCATGTTTGCCAATTGCTAAAAAGATATGAAAATTCCGATGTTTTTCTATAACCTCATTGGTTTCCAAATAAACCATCTCCAATCCAGCATCTCCAAAAAATCCCCGAATCTTCTCTTTGTCAAATCCAAAATGTTCAACATCATCATTCCCCATGCTATGAAAAGTTCCATCTTCACTCTCAAGGTCGCTAATTGCCAAATATCCACCCTCTTTTAAAGCTTCAGATGCATTTTGGATAAAATTTGCTGGTTGTTTAATATGATGAAGGGTCATAGCTGTAACAATTAAATCAAATGTTTTTTTAGGTAATGGGTCGATATTTGCATCATGAAGTGTAGTTGAGATATTGGTAATATTCGCTTCTGTAGTCTTTCTATTTAACTCATCAAGCATCCCTTGAGAATTATCCATGGCAACTATAGTATGAGCCTCTTCAAAAAAATCAAAAGATACAAGCCCTGTTCCTGAGCCATAATCTAAAATATCTTTATCTTTTATATCAATTAACGCTTTGATTTTTCGAGTTGTTTTTAAGGCACTCTTTATGCGAGCGGGTTTTAAATCCCACTGCGTGGCTAATTTGTCAAATCTACTCATGTGACTCTCTTTTTAACTGATTATAACAAAAAGATTTGATAGTTTAAAGTTTTATTGCCAATAGTCGATTATAGTTCAAATAATAAAATTTTAGGAGTTTAGAGTATGAAGAAAAGTCGACTCATCTCATATAGCATAGTACTACTCACATCAGCATTAATGTTTGGCTGTACAACATCAGATAGGGTGGAAGAGATAGCAGGAATCATCGCTAATCCACAAGATCAAAATCAGACCCCAAATAGTGGAGGTAATATC
>DQTU01000133.1 GCA_015662615.1 Campylobacterales bacterium
ATTACTATGGCTGAGTATTTTAGAGATGAGATGGGTCTTGATGTATTGATGTTTATTGATAATATCTTTAGATTTTCTCAATCAGGTTCAGAGATGTCTGCACTTCTTGGTCGTATCCCTTCAGCGGTTGGTTATCAACCTACACTTGCGAGTGAGATGGGTATGCTTCAAGAGAGAATTACCTCTACTAAAAATGGTTCAATTACATCTGTTCAAGCGGTATATGTACCTGCGGATGATTTAACTGATCCTGCTCCTGCAGCGGTTTTCTCACACCTTGATGCAACAACGGTTCTTAACAGAAGTATTGCAGAAAAAGGTATTTACCCAGCGGTTGATCCTCTTGATTCAACTTCAAGACTTCTAGATCCTGTAATTGTTGGTGATGAGCATTATGGTATTGCTCGTGGTGTTCAAGCGATATTACAAAAATATAAAGATCTTCAAGATATCATTGCTATTCTTGGTATGGATGAGCTTAGTGAAGAAGATAAACAAGTTGTTGAGAGAGCAAGAAAGATTGAAAAATATCTATCTCAACCATTCTTTGTTGCTGAAATCTTTACAGGAAGTCCGGGTAAATATGTAACTCTTGAAGATACATTGGCTGGCTTTAAAGGAATTTTAGCAGGTGATTATGATCATTTACCAGAAAATGCATTTTACATGGTTGGTAGTATGAACGAAGCAGTTGAAAAAGCAGAGAAAATGACGAGTAAAGCGTAAGCTTTGCTTGTCAATGTTAAGGAAAACATATGGCAACTATGAAATGTAAAATTATTACACCCAACGGTGAAATTTTTTCAGGTGACATTGCTAGTATAACGCTTCCAGGGAGTGAAGGTGAATTTGGTGTACTGCCTAATCATGCCTCTTTGGTTACGCTTTTAAATAGTGGTGTTATCGAAATTGAAAAAGAAGATAAATCAAAAGAATTGGTAGCTATTGACTGGGGTCATGTAAAAGTGGACGAAGGAAAAGTAACAATTTTAGCCGAAGGTGCAGTATCAATATCTGGAAGTGGTTCTGATATAGCAAAAGCACTAGAAGAAGCGAAAGAGCTAGTAAGTAGTATGAGTGACTCTGATGTAGCAATCGCCACAGCAACTGCAAAACTTGAAAGTGCTGCAAAAGGAAACTTTTAAGGGAGTCCCATGGATATATTTTTCTCCTATATCGCTGATGGCGGTATAATTGCAATTATGGTTTTTACTTGGCTTTCACTCTATTTTATCTCTACTATTTGGATTTGGGTTGCGAGATACCTTGCTCTAAATAGTTGGGAAAAGAGTGAAAAGTCATCTCTTGAATCACTACTTCGTGGTGTACCAAAGATAAAAAGAAGCTCAATTTTAAGTAAATGTCTACAAAATGAAGAGCTTAAAACATCATTAGATATTTGTAAAAGTGTTGCTGAGAAAAAAGCGACTTCACATCTCTCTTTTCTCTCTGTTATAGCTTCAACCGCACCCTTTATCGGTCTGTTTGGTACTATTGTCTCGATTTTAAAAACATTTGCAGAACTTGGAAATGCAAAATCAGCATCTTTGACGATCATTGCTCCTGCAATTTCTGAAGCACTTGTTGTTACCGCTGCTGGAATTTTCGTTGCAATTCCTGCGTATACTGCGCATGTATTACTAAAAAGAAAGGCTTATGAGCTTTTGAGTGTTATACAAAGAGAAATTGAGTTATTAAAAGCGGCAACTCCAAGAAGTGAAATGGGCAGCAAAAAGTATGAATTTTAATTGGGATGAAAATCCAGATCTAAATATCACACCAATGGTGGATATCATGCTGGTACTTATGGCAATTTTAATGGTTACAGCCCCTATCATGGAGTATCAAGATGATATCTCTCTGCCACAAGGCTCAACCGTAAAAGCTACGCATAAAGTTCCCGATCTCGCCATCCGTATAAACGGACAAAGAGTGATTTATATTAAAGATAAAAAGTATGACTTTAAAACTTTTGCAGATGATTTTGTGTTAGGATCAAACAAGTATCCTAAAGAGACTGTTGTGTATATAAAAGCAGATAAAACTCTTAAATACGATGATGTCATGTTTATACTCAAAGTTATTAAAGATTCAGGTTTTACGAAAGTATCGCTAGTAACAAATGGCTGAAAAAAATCTTTATAAAAATATTGCTTCTTTTGTTGCAATATTTGCTTACCTTTTTTTGATATTTTCTGTTATCACATTTATAAAAAAGGAAGCAA
The DNA here is from genome assembly GCA_015662615.1 of Campylobacterales bacterium. GTDB lineage: Bacteria > Campylobacterota > Campylobacteria > Campylobacterales > QNZT01 > SZUA-1433. The sequence goes on from DQTU01000133.1 coordinate 2,226, forward strand.
AACTTAAAAAAGATTATGGATTTAATGTAGAAGATGCGATTGTAGTTAATATTGACTCACTAATCAAAGATAAACCTAAGCCTATTGAAAAATTAAAGCCAGAACCAATTGCTAAACCTATAGTAAAACCAATCATTTTACCACCTGATCCAGAGCCAATCGTTGAACCATTAAAACCTGAACCTGTGATTGAAAAAGAGAGCCGTGATCTTGTTGCAAAATCTGCTAAAGATCTTTTTTCTACACTTAGGGTTGATGATTATAAAAAAGCAATGCAAGAGAAGCAAAAACAGGAAGAGGCGAGGGCGAGCCGGTTAAAGAAACAGAAAGCAGAAAAAGCTAAAAAGAGAGCAGAAGAAAAGAAAAAAAACGAGAAAAAAAGAAAAAAACGAGAAGCAAAAGAGGCACAAAAACTAGTGCAGCAGATGCAAATTTCAACGCCAACGAGTCATAAAAAAAGTGGTGAGAAACATGAGTTTTGGAGTTTTGTATCTTCCAAGATCATGTCAAAATGGCAGAGAACAATCTCTACGCAAGATGGCTTGTCGGCAACTGTGACTATTAGAATTGACAATCATGGGAAATTAACTTATAGTGATCTTCAATCTTCTTATAATTCTCTATTTGACACAAAGCTTAAGGTATTTCTTGATAACTTAGAGTATGAGAGATTTCCATCATGCAAACAGGGTTCATTTATTGAAGCTGAGTTTGAATTTACAGATAAAGAGAAAGGGTTATAGATGAAAAAAATTATACTTTTATGTATCTTTGTTATAAATATTTTTGCATTTGATTCTACGATTCAAATTGTTAAAAACTTAGAAAAATTTCCAAGGCTTGTAGTTGCAGACGCTGGAGGTCAAGGTGTTTCTGAAAAAACAAAAAGAAAACTTTTAAAGTTACTTATTGGTGATTTAAAAGTGAGTGCACATTTTAATGTTGATGATAGTTATGTCAAGATGGATTATACGAGTAATGAGGGAACTGCTAATTTAGGAAAAAGTGGTGTTGAGTTAATAGTGAAATGTAAAATTGAAAAACATCCATCAGGTAAACTTATGGCAAATTCTAAACTTGTCAATGCAAAAAATGGTGATGTTTTATATGAAAAATTTTACTCAATATCTAAATCAAATAGATATCCATTTTTGGCTCATAATGTTGCAATAGATGTAAATGATTATTTTGGTGCCCCTTCCATCTCATGGATGAAAAATTATGTAATTTTTGCTAGATATACAAAATCTGGAGCGAGTGAAATACTTGTTGCTGATTATACACTGACTTTTAAAAAAATAATTGTTAGTGGTGGTTTAAATATCTTTCCAAAGTGGGCAAATGAAAAGCAGGATTCATTTTACTATACCTCATATAGTGGTTTTCAACCGACATTGTATCTTGTTAATATTTTCAGTGGACAAAAAACAAAAATTGCCTCAAGTAAGGGGATGATTGTTTGCTCAGATGTGAGCAGTGATGGCTCAAAATTACTTATAACTATGGCACCAAATGATCAGCCGGATATCTATCTTTACAATACAAGAAATGGAAGTAAAAAACGGTTAACAAACTACAGTGGAATTGATGTTAGTGGTAGTTTTGTTGATAATGATCAAAATATCGTATTTATATCTGAGCGACTTGGATATCCTAATGTTTTTCAAAAAAGTATTAATGGTGGTAATGTTGAACAGATGATCTATCATGGGAAGAATAATAGTTCTTGTTCTTCACATGGAAAGTATATTGTATATTCAAGCCGTGAGGGGCGGAACTCATTTGGAAAGAATACTTTTAATCTTTACTTGATTTCAACTCAGACAGATTTTATTCGAAAGTTGACTACTAGCGGAAAAAATATGTTTCCAAGATTCGCAAATGATGGTGAAACGGTTATATTTATAAAGTATATAGGCAAAAAAAGTGCATTGGGTGTGTTGCGCCTCAATGCAAATAAAAGCTTTTTGTTCCCACTCAATGCTGGGAAGATTCAATCTATCGACTGGTGAAAATATTTACTTTAAGATCTTTAAGTAAATAATGCTAGAATTTTTAAAACTTAAATAAAGGGAGAGCGATGAAAAATATTACTTTAATATCATTCGCCTTAACGATTGTTATGCTTTCAGGTTGTTCACAAAAATTACCTGAGCTTGAGACATCAGCACCAATACTTGATTCAGGATATAGTGAATCGAGTACTGCGGTAACAAATGATGATCAACTGAATCAAATGGAATCTATGAATAGTGATACATCTTATGGTTCACAAGATGAGCTTATAAATGCTGTTCAGAACGAGGTACAGACGATTTACTTTTCAACTGATAGTTATAGACTTTCAGATAGTGAAATGAGTAAAATTGCACAAAATTCAAGTATCTTTAATGGTGATCTTGCAAGCGACCTTTCTATAAAAATTGAGGGAAATTGTGATGAGTGGGGTACAGATGAGTACAATTATGCTTTAGGTCTTAAGCGTGCTAAAAGTGCTAAAGATTCCTTAGTTCGTTCGGGTGTTAGTGAGGATCGTATGTCCTTAATAAGTTATGGTGAGAGTACTCCAAATTGTTATGAACACAATACTGGGTGTTGGCAGCAAAATAGAAGAGTTGATTTTAAACTTTTTCCATAAGGTATTGTAAGAATGATGAAAAAAATTATCCTGTTTTTTATATTTACACTCTCCCTCAATGCAGCTGAAGTTTCTGCATTTGGAGCAGGATCACTAGATAGTGATAACCCTTATGGCTTAAGTGAGAGTGAAAAAATCATTTTTGAAAATAAAAAACAAATTAGATATCAAGATCAAAAGATATCAGAATTATCAGAGCAGATTGAAGGTATGCGAAGTGTTGTTGAATCGATGAGCTCAAAGCTCGGACGTACTGGGCAGAGAATCAATGAATTAAATCAACAAACTTCACAAGCTGGGGATGAAGAGTTTGAAAAGATTAAAAGTGACATAAGTGAACTCAAACGCATTCAGCGTGAAAATTATGAAAAGATAAATGAAGTTCTGAAAAAGTTAAGTGGAATGATTGATAAAATTAATGGAAATTATGTCACACGTGATGAATTTTCATCTGTGAGTTCAAAAAAAAAAGTAACTAGCAGTAAAAAAGTATCAAAGCTTAGTAATGCAGAAAAACTAAAAAGTGCAGTAGCATTTTATAGAAAAAAATATTATACTAAATCTTTTCCTATGTTTGTAACGTTGGCTGAGAAAAGTTATAAACCTGCAACAACAAATTACTATTTAGGTGAGATATCTTACTATAAAAAGCGTTATTCAGATGCGATTGTTTACTATAAGAAAAGTGTAGGGTATTATGATAAAGCCTCTTATATGCCTACACTACTGCTCCATACGGGTATCTCTTTTGAAAAGTTAAATGATTCTGAGAATAAAGAGAAGTTTCTTAATGCCCTTTTGTCTTCATATCCAAATTCATCAGAAGCTGGTATTGCCAAAAAACATCTCAACTAAGTTTCTTTAGGTAAAATAAGAATTCAAAATAATAATAAGGAAATAAATAATGGCAATAGCTGAAAATAGTGTAGTATCAATAGAGTACGAATTAGTAGAATTAGGACAAAGTGATATCATTGATTCAAACAAAGGACAAGCTCCTTTAGATTTTATCACAGGCAAAGGGCATGTTATCCCTGGACTTGAGAGTGAGTTATTAAAATTAGAAAAAGGCGAGAGTGCTGATATTAAAGTGGATTCAGCTGACGCATATGGTGAAATGAATCCTGAAGCGGTTGATTCAGTTCCAAGAGAGCAGTTTGCTGGTCTTGAATTAGAGAATGGTATGCAGCTTTATGGTCAAGGTGAAAATGGTGAAACTATAACGGTTACTGTTAAAGAGTTTAATGATGAGTCTGTAACAATTGATTATAACCATCCATTAGCTGGTAAAAATTTGATGTTCTCAGTAACTATCGTAGATGTTAGAGCAGCAACTGAAGACGAGATTAGTAGTGGTCAAGTTGGTGGAGCAGCCGAGCATTGTCAAGATGGTGGATGTGGCTGTAGTTAAAAGCTTTTAGAGAAAAGCCTTTTAAAAGGCTTATAGAAAAAGGCCTATCAAAAGGTCTTTTTCATATATTTTGTAATTTCATCCAATTTAAAAGCATGATTATAAAAAAGATTAAATGCTAACACCCCTTGATATAAAAGCATATCAGCTCCGTCTTTATTGGGTACATCCATTTCATTTGCTAATTTTAAAAATGGAGTCTCTTTATTATAAATAACATCCGTTGCAAATTTTGTTTTTGAAAAAATATCTCTTAATATATTCTCTTCAATAGGCAAGGTCTCTTCTTGTAAACCAGCAGAAGTGGTATTTACAACAAGGTCATAAGTTGATAGTTCAAAATCATCCCAAGAATATGCTTCAATTCCTATATCTTCAAAAAAAGCTAAACGGTTTTTTGATCTATTTAGAACAGTTACTTGTGCATTATGTTGCTTAAAAATAACGCCAAGTGCTTTTGCCGTTCCTCCAGCACCAAGGATTAAAACTTTTTTTATTTCGCCAAATGATTCCATAGATTTTAAAAACCCAGCAGCATCTGTGTTGTAGCCTATTATATTGCCATTTTCATTGATGAGCGTATTAACTGCTTTGACATCCTTCGCAACGCCTCTCACTTCATCACACATAGCATATGCTGATTCTTTATGTGGGACTGTGACATTTGCACCATCAAAGTTTTCTAAAAATTCAGAGGGTATCTTACATGCATCCTCTATAAGGGTTTTTGTATAAGTTGCTTGAAGACCTAGCCCATCTATCGCGAAGGTATGCATTTTAGGAGATATTGAGTGCTCTACGGGATTTCCAAATATAGTAAATTTTTTTACCCATCTTCGTTTAACTCTTTTAATGTGCTCATCATAGCACCTAGTTTATTGTCTACTTCAAGAAATTCTAACTCTTTTTGGCTATCTGCAACGATTCCTGCACCTGCTTGAAAGACTATTTTTTCATCATTTTTCCAAGCGGTTCGTATCGCTATAGCACTATCCATGTTTCCATCAAATCCAAAATATCCAACAGAACCACTATAAAAACCTCTTTTAATACCTTCATAATCCGCTATTAATTCCATAGCACGAATTTTTGGGGCACCTGTCATGGTTCCAGCTGTAAATGTTGCAGCAAAGAGGTCAAAAATGTCATACTTCTCATCTAAAATGGCATCTATATCACTAACCATGTGCATAACATGTGAGTATCGCTCAACCCGCATCATCTCTGTTACTTTTACAGTTCCAGTTTTTGCAACTCTTCCAACATCATTTCTGCCTAAATCTACAAGCATGAGATGTTCTGCACACTCTTTTTCATCATTCAGCATCTCTTGTACGAGTTCTTCATCTCTCTCTATTGTCTGCCCCCGTCGTCGAGTGCCGGCTATGGGGCGTAGTAAAATATGATTATCATTGAGTCCCACCATTACTTCTGGTGAACTTCCGACAATTGCAAAATCTTCATACTCCAATAAAAACATATAAGGTGAAGGATTTTGACTTCTTAAAACTCTATAAAAGGAGAGAGTATCTATATTGGCATGTTGTGTGAACCGATTTGACATGAGTATTTGAAATACGTCACCACTTTTTATCATCTCTTTAGATTTGTCAACCATCTCAAAAAATTGTTTTTTATCAAATGCAAATGATCCAAGGTCTGAATTTATAGCACTTTTTTTAATTTGAGTATATAGATAAGGTTCTTGTAGATACTCTATCAATGCATCAAGCTGATTTACAAAGCTTTCATGATGGGCAATGAGTGTGAGTTTATTGGTTTTATGTGAAAAAGCCAATACTAGTTTTGGACGTATAAGATCCAAATCAGGAGTTTTTAGTTCATCTTTTAAACTATCCATGTGTTTCTTCAGTGTTGGTTCAAATATCTTTACAGCATCGTATCCAATATAGCCGACAAATCCATCAATATATCCGATATTTAACTTTTTTGAGAGTTCACTATAGGGACAAGTATCAATATTTTTATAGTAGGATTTTAAAAATGAAAAGGGACTCTCTATAAGCTCTTTCGTTTTACCATTGGTATCTGTAAATATTGTAATACCATCTCTATAGGATATGCGTTCATGTGCACCTATAAAGATAAAGCTAAAATTCCCATCTTCTGAGTTTATAGCACTTTCAAACAAAAAAGAGAGCTCCTTATGGAATTTCTCTTTTAATTTTGTGTAAATGGAGATTGGTGTGAGTTGGTCAAATAGTAGTTGGCGATAAGTTAACAATTATTTTATCCTATAAATGTAAGCACTTGGATTGATTGTTGTTTGAACACTATTTAAGTCATTTCTTGCTTGATCTCTGGTTTGATAAGGACCTACAAGTACTTTTTTGATAGTACTACCTTTAATTATTACTTTATGAACAATATAATCGTATCCATTGTTTTTAATCTTTTGTAGAAATCTACGATCTGGAAATGATTTAGAAGTTGCTCCAACTTGTATAAAATATCCACTTATGGATGAGATAGCAGTAGGTGCAGGTGTATAATCATTTATGACTTCTTTTGGTTGTGGAGTTGTTGTGATTCTTGGTGTGGATTTAGCTACAACAGTTGGCGTAATTGTTTGAACAATTACTGGAGATTTAGCTACTGTTTTCTCTATCGGTTGTGGAGTGATCTCTTTAATCTTGTCAACAACACTCTCTTGTGGTATATCAACAACGGCAGTAAGATCTACATCAACATCTTTGACTATAATATCTTGATTTTCTAATGCATCTTGTTCTTTAAGTTTTCGAACCATCTCTTCAAACTTAAGATCTGTTTCTGAGTTTTCATCAATAATCGCCTCTTTTTTAAAGAGTGCATCACTAGTCTCATCTACTGTTGTCTTTACATTATCAGCTAACGAATCGCTAGTTTGCTCTATACTTTCTCCAATACTTGCTAAGTTTTCGCTAGGAGAAATATTTGAATTATTAAACATCTTCATTCCGATAAGAACAATTAAAAATAGTAGAACTAAAGATGCAGCAAGAAGCAATAGTTTTTTTATATTATCCCCATTAGAACTATCTTTTTCCAATATGATATCACTTAAGTCATTTTTCCTTTTCAACTTTTCTAGTTTATCTTCCATCTTTCATCCTTATTTTATCTGATACAATATATTTGTTTTTATAAATATATTTTTACTTATTCTAGCAATTTTTACATATGTTTTGCCCAAGAAGCACCACGCTCTTTGGCATAAATTTTCATTGGTAAATTTAAAATATTAAATTCTCTTGGAATATCTTGGTTGGGAATCATTTTCCATTCCCGAGGAAGTTTCATGGCTAACTTTGCTGATAGTGTTTTTGAGAGTTGATACGCTTCTTGAAGTGTTGTATGCCCTTTATGAACATAGAGATGTAAATGACCGGTAGTCTTACTTTCATAGGCTGTAAAGTTTAAAAAACCTTCTTCTCGAAGCATGAGTTGTGCTCGATGCCAAAATTTTTCTGGATTTCTTCCATTGTAATCAAATACAATATTTTCTACTTTATCTCTAGAATTAATAATAGAGTGAGCAACCATGATCTTTCCATCTCCATGGTTGCTCATGATGGATCTTGAGAGGGTAGAATCTACTCTCTCATATTTGTCAAAGAACATTTTGCCTTTATGATTTATCTTGTTGATAATTTTATCTTGTTTGATCCAATAGTGATCTGTAACCATTTTTATGAGTGAAATATCAACACTATACATAGGCGTTATCCTTTAATAAATTGCTTGATCGTAAATTACAAAACCGCTTGCTAGCGCTTTCATCTCATCTTTGATCTTTGCATGAAGTGTAGAGTCTTCGATATTGTCTAAAACATCAGCTATTTTTCCAGCGATGATTTCAAACTCTTTTATTTTCATTCCACGTGCGGTAAGGGCAGGGGAACCGATACGGATACCACTGGTTACAAATGGACTTCTAGTCTCTCCTGGAACGGTATTTTTATTTACAGTAATTCCAGCATCTCCTAAAGCCACGTCAGCATCTTTTCCACTGAACTCTTTATCTAAAAATGAGACAAGCACAAGATGGTTATCTGTACCACCACTGACTACATCATATCCTCTTTTGATAAGTACATCTGAAAGAACTTTTGCATTTGCTTTAACATCTTTAGCATATGCTTTCCATTCAGGTTGTAAGTTCTCACCAAATCCAACGGCTTTACCCGCTATCACATGAACCAACGGTCCACCTTGAATTCCTGGGAAAATTGCTGAATTGATTTTTTTAGCAAGATCTTCATCATTGGTCATAATCATTCCACCACGAGGACCTCTTAAGGTTTTATGTGTAGTTGTAGTTACAACATCACAGTATGGAAATGGGCTAGGGTGTTCTCCTGCGGCAACAAGTCCTGCGATATGTGCGATATCGGCAAATAAAATTGCTCCCACTTCATCTGCGATCTCTCTAAACTTAGCGAAATCTATTTCTCTAGGATAAGCACTTGCACCACAGATAATCATCTTTGGTTTGACGATTTTTGCGATGTCCAAAACTCGTTCATAATTGATGCGACCATCCATCTCAACTCCATAAAAGAAGCTAGAATAAGTTTTACCAGAACTACTTACTTTTGAACCATGTGTTAAGTGTCCACCATGACTTAAATCCATTCCAAGAATTTTGTCAAATGGTTTTAAAAGTGCTTGATAAACACCTTGGTTTGCTTGACTTCCAGAGTGTGGTTGGACATTTGCAAACTTACATCCAAAAAGTTCACATGCTCGGTCAATTGCTAATTGTTCAACTTGATCTGCAAATTCACATCCGCCATAATATCTTTTGTACGGATAACCCTCAGCATATTTGTTGGTAAAGATACTTCCCATTGCTTCCATGACCGCAGGTGAAGTAAAGTTCTCACTTGCAATCATCTCTAAATGGTCAGTTTGTCTCTGTAGTTCTTTTTGTAAAATTTCATATACTTTTGGATCATCTTTTTCTAAAAAATTCATTAGTTTTTTTCCTCTTCATTCTCGTCTTGTTTTTTAATTGGTTTCATTGCTGGAAATAGTATAGCATCTCTAATAGATTGCTGGTTTGTTAAAAGCATCACAAGCCTATCTATTCCTATACCTTGTCCAGCTGTCGGTGGTAATCCGTAACCAAGTGCGTGACAATAATCTTCATCCATCTCATGTGCTTCATCATCTCCACTATCTTTATGCTCCATCTGTTTGGAAAATCTCTCATATTGGTCAATTGGGTCATTTAGCTCATTAAATCCATTTGCTATTTCTTGACCTGCTGCAAAAAACTCAAATCTATCTGCGATTTGTGGATCTTCATCATTTCGTCTTGCAAGTGGGCTTATATCTATCGGATAGTGTGTTAAAAATGTTGGATTGATTAATTTTTTCTCAACAAACTCGTCAAATATCTCTTCTTGAAGTTTTGCTAAAGGAAGTGTTTTATCAAATTTTATCTTCTTAGATTCTAAAAATGCGATCAATGCATCTGTATCTCTTACATCTTCTTTTTTCACACCTGCAATATCCACAAGTGCATCTTCCCATTTTATCTTTGCAAATGGAGTAGAATAGTCAATCTCCATATCTCCAAAAGGAAGTTTTGTCTCTAAGCCCAAATCTTGGATAAGCTTTTCAAACAGATCTTCCGTAAGTTTCATCAAGTCTTCAAAGTTATGGTATGCCCAGTAAAACTCAAGCATGGTAAATTCAGGGTTATGTGTTTGATCTATCCCCTCATTTCTAAAGTTTCTGTTGATTTCAAAGACCGCTTCAAACCCACCCACAACAAGTCGTTTGAGGTAAAGCTCTGGTGCAATTCTCAAAAATCTCTCTATCCCTAAAGCATTATGATGCGTGATAAAAGGTTTGGCATTTGCTCCACCAGCTATTGGGTGCATCATAGGAGTTTCAACTTCTAAAAAGCCTTTGTCCTCAAAAAATCTTCTTGTTATGCTAACAATGTTGCTTCTAGTTCTAAAGTTCTCTTTTACATCTGGATTCATAATCATATCGAGGTAGCGTTGTCTATATCTTAGTTCGATATCTGTTAAGCCATGAAACTTCTCTGGAAGTGGTTTTATCGATTTTGTAGCGAGAGAAAGTTTTGTTACATGCACCGAAAGTTCTCCTGTTTTAGTAACAAATGGATAACCCTCTACCGTGATGATATCTCCCACTTCTATAAGTTTTTTAAAAACAGTGTTGTAAAAACCCTCTGGAAGATTATCTCTTGAGACATAAATTTGAATTAATCCGCTGTCATCTTCTATCTTGACAAAAGCTGCTTTTCCCATAATGCGTAAAAATTTTATTCTTCCGCTTAGTGTTGCATTTTGACTCTCATCTCTATCTGTCACTTCAGAGAATTTTTCTTTAAACTCTGCTGTTGTAGTATCTTTAGTGATATTATGTGGATAAGGCTGGTGTCCTAATTCTTTTAGTTGGTTAGCTTTTTCTATTCGTTGTAGTTCATATTGGTTGTCGAAAATCAATTATTTCTCCTAAGTATTTTGACATTTTTTGCAGATTCCGTAGAGTTGCATTAAGTGGTTTGTTAATTTAAAGTCGTGCATTTTAGCGATTTTCTCTTGAAGTTTTTCTATTTCTTGATTCTCAAACTCAACTATAGTTCCACATTTTTCACAAATAAGGTGATCATGGTGAGGTTTATTCCCTAGTTCAAACTTTTTTCCAGCTGATCCAAAAGAGATTGAAGTTGCGATATGGTTCTCTTCGAGTAGGTTTAGTGTTCTGTAAACTGTTGTTATACCTGTGTTTAGCTCAGGATAGTTCTTTTTTACAAGTATATAAAGATTTTCTGGCGTAAAGTGATCTGGATGGTCATAAAGTGTTTTAAGAATTGCTTCTCTTTGTGTTGTGTACTTTAAGTTATTTCTTTTTAGAAGAGCCTTGAATCTCTCCAAGAGCTCTTCATAAGATAAATTTTCAATGCTCTTCATATGTTACTCCGATTGTACGTTTATTTTTTCTACGGCTTTTTCATTTAATTGACTTGGGTCTATTTGTACGATCTTAGAACCTACCTCTTTAAAAATTGGGTACATCATACTCCCCTCAAATATAGAGTTAAGACTGCTTCTAAAAATTCCGATACTAGAAAGGACATAGATTATGACTGAAAATATGAGAAAAATTTTAGCTCCGCCAACAATAAAACCTAAAATTTTATCAACAATTCCTAAACCGCTTGAGTTGACGAGTTTTCCAAGCATAGAACCTACAAAAGTAGCAATAATCCAAAAGAGGATCAATACAGCGATAAAACCTATAAGATAGATAGAAGCTTTATTTTGTAGATTTAAAAAGTTTGCATCAGCATACTCTCCAGCAACTTGTGCGTACTTAGAGGCGATAAAAATACCACCGATAATGCCGATAAGTCCAAAAACCTCTTTAACAAACCCCCGAAGAATTCCTTTTATGCCTAAAAAAAGAATGAGTGCAATTGAAACTAAGTCTAATAGTGATACATTTTCCATAAAACAAATTACCTTTTATAATGATATTGTCAATCATTATATCAGATAAATGTTTATAGAAGTTTGTTTAGAGGTGCCCTTTATTAAACTCCGATTTTCCCTTTGAGTTCTTCAGGTTGTGATGCAACATGTAGTGCATCCTCTTTTCTAATAATGTTTTTTTCAACATAATGTGCTAGAGCCTGTGTTTGTGTCTGCATGCCTGTATTTGCTTGATTCAATTGCATTTGTGAATAGAGTTGGTGTATCTTATTTTCACGAATAAGGTTGGAAATTGCGTGATTGTTGATCATGATTTCTTGTGCTGCCACCCGCCCTTTTGTTTTTTTAGGAAGCAGCATTTGCGAGATAACACAAGCTAATGAAATAGAGAGCATATTTCTAATTTGGAGCTGCTCACTTCCGTCAAATGTGTCAACAATTCTATTGATCGTTTGAACTGCAGAGTTTGTATGAAGCGTACCAAAGACCAAGTGACCAGTTTCAGCGGCTGTTAATGCTGCTTCAATTGTCTCTTTATCACGCATCTCTCCGACAAGAATGATATCTGGATCTTCACGCATGGCATATTTGAGCGCTGAGGAGAAACTTTTTGTATCTTCTCCTACGTTTCTGTGTGAAAAGAGTGATTTTTTGTTTTGGTGGATAAATTCTACAGGATCTTCAACAGTAATGATATGTTTATGTTCATGCATGTTGATCTCATTTATGAGTGCAGCGAGTGTAGTTGACTTACCACTTCCAGTAGGTCCTGTAACTAAAATAAGACCTTTTTCTCTTTTGATAATCTCTTTAAAAATTGCTGGAGCATTCAAATCATCAAGTGTTGGAATTTCTGTAGGGATGATTCTAAAAGCTGCCGCTAATTCATTGCCAAAGGTGTAATAGTAGTTTCCACGAAATCGTCCAACATTTGGAATTGCGATCGCAAAATCAACCTCTTTATGCTCTTCAAGTTGTTTTTTCTGTTTGTCTGTGATGAGGGTATAACACATTTTTTCGATCGTTTGACCATCAAGAATGGCTAAATTTAGAGGGACAAGTTTCCCATCTATTCTGATTTGTGGTTCACTTCTACTAACTAAGTGCAGATCTGATGCACCATGGGCAACAACATTTTTCAGAAGTGTGTTGATGTCCATTGATTGAGCTTGTGGTCTTTCTAGCGTTGCTGATTCCATTTAATATTCCTTGCATAATTGTTTTTTACTCAATTATTTTTGGAACAACAAAGAAACCTCCCGCAGTTTTTGGTGCATTTTCTAAAATCGTTTTAATGATCTTAGGGTCAGTGCTTGGGATATCCTCTCTAAAAGGAGTTCCTCCGCTAATTGTTGAGAAAGAAGCTTCTTCATGCTCCAAATCTAATTCACCTAGATTTTCAACAAAATCGACAATTTGACCAATTTCCTTAATAGTATCTTCTCTTTTAGACGCTTCAATCTGTAAAGAGGAGAGTTTTTCTAATTTTTGAAGTAGGGTTTCATCTATTTTCATCAGCTTTAATACCTTTATAAATTATGTAAATATGTTAGCATAAGTGCATTTAATATTAGCTATGTTATATTTCTATCAATTAATCATTGTAAAAGGAAAAACATTGAGTTTAAAAGAGAATATAGAAGCGGTAAAAAAAGAGTTAAGTGCGGAAGAGCAGTTTTTAGAGAGTATTGTTAAAGCAGAAGGATTTTGGAAAAAATATAAAAAGTTGTTGATAGCACTTGCTGTTTTAGTGGTAGTTGCAGCTTTAGGTATGGCTTTATATAACACGATGAAAGAGCAAAGTTTAAAGGCTTCAAATGAGGCTTATTTAACGCTTCAAAAGAATCCTACAGATAAAGAAGCATTAGAAACCTTAAAATCAAAAAACCCAAAACTTTATCAACTTTTTCTGTTTTCAAATGAGATGAAAAGTGCTGATGTTGCAAAACTAGAAGCATTGAGTTCTCAAATTTCAGATCCGATTTTAAAAGATCTTTTATCCTATCAAAAAGCTTCACTATCTGGAAAAGGTTTGTCTTCATACGCTATGAAGCAAGATGCACTTTTAAAAGAGTTTGCTTCACTTCAAGAAGCGTATAACCTTTTCAAAGAGGGTAAAAGTAAAGAGGCAAAAACGCTTTTAGCACAAATTCCAGAATCTTCACAGCTTCAGCAAATTGCACAGAGCTTTAAACACTACTTGAAATAGGAGCAAAAGTTTATGAAAAATATTTTTCTAATTTTGGCATTTTCTCTTCTTTTCATAGGATGTAGTTCAAGAAAATATTATGAGCCTAAAAAGATTGATGCAGAAATCGGATATAGTAAAACTATGAAATCTACGCTATCAGATGTTTCTCGTGATGGGGCTACCTATGAAAATGGTCAAATCATTGCTAAAAATGGTGGATTACAATCGATCACAATTGCAAAGGGCTTTCGTTTTGTAAATGCGATGGAAGAGAAAATTGTGATCACTTCCGGTTCTGGAGAGGTAAAAATCCTTGGAAAATCAGCAGAAGTTATTTTTGAAAAAACATTTCCGCAACAGTTGGTAAGTGCAGCACTCAAAGAAAACCTTTTAGCGATGGTTTTTGGGGATAATATGATCATGCTCTATGATATAAAAGAGGATCGCATGATCTATAAAGAGCCTTTAGCCCATGCAGTAGCGCTTGATGCAAGACTTGCTAATCCAATCTTTTTGAATGACTTGGTGGTATTTGCGACACTTGACGGAAGATTGCTCATTATGGATTCGACTAAAAAAATAGTGTTAAGAGATGTATCCATAAGTAATAAAGCACTTTTTAATAATGTCATGTTTCTAAATGTTCAAAATAATATATTAATAGCTGCAACTTCTTCCAAAATCATTTCCATCGATCCAAAATCTATAAACAGTATCAGCATTGATGTTAAAGATATCATTTATAAAGATCACAAGATTTATGTATTTACCAAAAGTGGGCGAGTTGTTTTGCTTAATGAGTCGTTGAAAAAGCAAAAAGAGATTAAGTTTCCTTATGCGCTTTTTTCTGCTGTTTTTGAAGGAGATAAACTTTATGCAGTTGAGAGAAAAGGGTATTTGTTAGAAATTGAAAATGATTTGAGCTCTTATCGAGTTAGAAAAATGCCTGATGAGATAAAAAGTTCTCTGTTTGCTCATGATAATAGAATTTATTTTGATGATAAGTATATAGATATAGAGTAATGTCGAACGGCGTAGAGGCATTTTTAGAGTATATTTCGATTGTAAAAGTTTTAAGTTCTCATACCATCGAAGCTTATAAAAATGACCTTTTGCAGTTTGAAGAGTTTACCCAAAAAGATGCACTTGCAACTTCTAGTGATGATTTAATTACATTTTTAGCCACAATTCCAAACAGCAGAACACTCAATCGAAAACTATCCTCCATAAATGCTTTTTATGATTTTTGTTTGAAGTCTAATTTTAAAAAAGACGGGGTACCCTTGGGGTGGAGACCAAATATCAAACTGGCAAAAGTGCCAAAAACTCTGCCTAAGTTTTTAGAGTATGAAGAGATTAAAAGTCATCTCTCTTTGATTGACATGCGAACATTAATGGGACTTAGAGATTATGCTTTTATCCTATTTTTATACGCTACAGGTGCACGGGTAAGTGAAGCGATAAATGTTAGAAAAAGTGATATTGAAGAGGGGTGGCTAAAGATACTCAATGCAAAAGGGGACAAGGAGCGGATGGTTCCTATTGCTCCAAATGCAATTGATGCTTTAGGGGTGTATTTGAAAGAGCGAAAAAATTTAGATGATTATCTGTGGCTGACTTATCAGGGGAAGCGAATGAGTAGAATTACCGCTTTTAAAATTACACAAAAGTATTTGGGTGTTTCTCCCCATGTCCTTCGTCATTCGTTTGCTACCGCTATGATTTTAGGTGGAGCGGATTTGAGCGTTGTTCAAGAGCTTTTGGGTCATGTGAGTATCTCAACTACACAGATTTATATGCATTTGCAGAAAAAAGATTTAAGAGGTACAGTGGTAAACTATCATCCATTATCGAAGGAGTGTCATGAAATTACTGGTTAATCTACTTTTGAAGAAAAATTATCTTTATAGGTCACTCAAAGAGATCGATAAAAAAACTTTGGGAAGTAGAAAAAAGATAGATATTTATGAGGGTGTGGATACAAATAGTTATTATGCGGCGATTTTTATCCTTGTTCAAAAGAGTAGATTTTTACGAAAAAATGCAGATGATTTGGAGATGCTTTTGGAAAAGTTAAAAGTGGTTCAAGATCATAACTATAAAAAGAAACTTTTGATTTATCAAATGCCTTTGTGTGGTAAGGCAAAAGAGCAGATGAAACAAGATGGTTGGGTGTTGATCAATGCTTCTGTATGACTGTGGAAATACAAATATCAAATGTTATGAAAATGGTAAAGTTACCCATGTGGATGATTTTGATGCCCAAAAGCCTTTTTACTATATTAATGTAAATCCTAAGATAAAAGATTTTAAAAATGGAATTGATTTAGCTCCATATTTTCAACTAAAATCTAATTATAAAGGCATGGGGATAGATCGAGTGGCTGCATGTTACAGCATAAGAGATGGTGCTATTGTAGATGCGGGAAGTGCAATTACTGTTGATGTCATGAGTGATGGCTTACATAAAGGTGGATTTATCATGCCTGGAATTGGTGCTTATCATGATAGTTTAGCTAATATATCAACTGCTTTAAAATTTGATATAGATTATGAAATAGACTTAGAAATTTTACCTCAAAATACACATGAAGCGCTTAATTTTGCAACTTTTAAATCTGCTTTTTTGATGATAAAAGAGGTTTCACAAAAGAAAAAAATTTACTTTTGCGGCGGAGATGCCAACTTGTTTAGTCGTTATTTTGAAAATAGTGTATATCAAAAAGATTTGGTTTTTGAGGGGATGAAAAAAGTGATAATGGAGATAGAATGTTAACAATTGCACTGCCTAAGGGAAGAATTGCAGATCAAACTTTAGAGGTTTTTGAAAGAGCTTATGGTGAAAAAATAGAGTTTGATGATCGAAAGCTCATTTTAGAAACTGAAAATTTTAAGTTTTTATTGGTCAAAAATCAAGATGTGGTTGAGTATGTATTGCATCAAGCAGCAGACATAGGAATTGCAGGACTTGATATTTTAGAAGAGCGTGATTTGGACTTGGTAAAACTTTTAGATCTTGGATTTGGAAAGTGTAAGATCTGTGTGGGGATGAAAAATGAGGATACATTAGATAATAACGCTCCAGAAATCACCATAGCTACAAAACTTGTAAATATCACAAAAAAACATTTTGCAAAAAAGGCGATGGCGGTAAAAGTTATCAAACTTAATGGCTCTATCGAATTAGCTCCAATTGTTGGACTCTCCGATGCGATAGTAGATATTGTTGAAACAGGAACTACCATGAAACAAAATGGCTTAAAAGTGGTTGAAGATATCATGGAGTCCTCAGCACACTTGATAGCAAACAAAAATAGTTACATTTCGAAGAAAGAAGAGATTCTTAACTTGTATAAGATAATTAATGATAATATAAAAGAATTAAATTAATAAAGGTTCTCTATGAAAGGTATCATCTTAGCTGGCGGCAGCGGCACAAGGCTATATCCAATTACTCAAGAAGTCATTAAACAGTTGCTTCCTGTTTATGATAAGCCGATGATCTATTATCCTCTTTCTATTTTGATGTTGGCAGGTATTAAAGAGATTTTAATCATTTCTACGCCCGAAGCGCTTCCAAGTTTTAAAAATCTTTTGGGGGATGGAAGTAAGCTTGGTATAAAACTATCCTATATTGTCCAGCCAAGTCCAGAAGGATTAGCGCAGGCTTTTATTCTTGGTGAAGAGTTTATAGGGGATGATGATGTCTGTCTGATATTGGGGGATAACCTTTATCATGGACATGGTATAACTGATCTTTTAAGAGATAGTGTTAAGACCGTAAAAGAGAAAAAAAAATCTGTTATCTTTGGTTATTATGTGACAGACCCTGAGCGTTACGGAGTTGCTGGTTTTGATGAAAAGGGAAATGTGACAAGTATCGAAGAGAAACCGAAAAATCCAAAAAGTAATTATGCGGTAACAGGACTCTACTTTTATACCAATGAAGTAATAGAAATCGCCAAAAATGTCAAACCAAGTGAGCGTGGAGAGTTAGAAATAACTTCTGTGAATGAAGTTTATTTAGAACAGGGTAATTTAAAAGTAGAATTAATGGGGAGAGGATATGCATGGCTGGATACGGGTACTCATGAGTCTCTTTTAGAAGCATCAAATTTTATACAAACTATGGAAAAGCGTCAAGGATTGAAAATATCTTGTATTGAAGAGATAGCTTATGAGATGGGTTATATTGGTAAAGAAGAATTGATCAAACTTGCCCAACCGTTAAAGAAAAATAGCTATGGTCAATACCTTATTAAAAGAGCAGAAGAAGGAAGTGTAAAGAGATGAATTTTATAAGATGTGAAATTCCCGATGTTGTTATCATTGAGCCTGTGGTTCATGGAGATGACAGAGGGTACTTTGTAGAAACTTTTCGTCAAGACAGACTTGAAGATTTTTTAGGATTTAAACTGAATTTTTGTCAAGATAATGAGTCTAAATCATCTTACGGAGTTTTAAGAGGTTTGCATTATCAGATGCCTCCATTTTCTCAAACCAAACTTGTTCGAGTGATAGAGGGAACAGTTTTGGATATCGCCGTTGATATTCGAAAAGGTAGTCCCACTTTTGGACAACATGTGTCTGTTGAGCTTACAGGAGAAAATAAACGACAGGTTTTTGTGCCAAGAGGATTTGCACATGGGTTTATAGTGCTTAGTGAATATGCTACATTTGCTTATAAAGTGGATAATTATTATGCTCCAGAGTGTGATAGAGGTATTGCATTTGATGATCATTCTATTGGAATTGAATGGGTAGCAGAGAGTGAAAAATTGAAACTTTCACAAAAGGATACGACTCAGCCACTTCTGAAAGATGCAGAGGTTTTTAATTTTGAGGATAACCTTTATGCCTAATATTTTAGTGACTGGAGCCAAGGGGCAATTGGGTAGTGAGATAAAAGAGTTAAGCTCTTGTAGTGATGCAACTTTCTTTTTTACGGACGCTGATGCGTTAGATATTACTGATAAAAAAGCTATAGAATCTTTTATCGAAACAAATCAAATTGATGTGATTATTAACTGTGCTGCTTATACGGCTGTGGATAAAGCTGAAGAGAATGAGGATTTAGCAGATAAAGTCAATCAGCAAGCCGTAAAGTATTTAGCTGAGGTTTCTAAAGAGAGAGATATTAAATTTATCCATGTCTCTACAGATTATGTATTTGATGGAAAAAACTATAAACCATATATTGAAGATGATGTCACTAACCCTCCAAGCGTATATGGTAAAACAAAGCTTGACGGTGAAAAAGCTCTATTTAAAGTTGCAGCAAAAAACAGTATTATTATCCGTACTTCATGGGTATATAGCAGCTTTGGAGCAAACTTTGTAAAAACGATGTTAAAGTATGGAAAAGAGCGAGATGAACTTAGAGTGATCTATGATCAAGTAGGTACGCCGACTTATGCAAGAGATTTAGCCAAAGCCATTCTTGATATCATTCCACAGCTAGATAATGAGAAGCCAGAGGTCTATCACTATTCCAATGAAGGCGTTTTAAGTTGGTATGACTTTGCAAAAGAGATTATGAAGATGGCTAAAATTAAGTGTAATATTGTGCCGATAGAGACTTATGAGTATCCATTGCCAGCTCCTCGTCCACACTATAGTCTACTTAACAAATCAAAAATTAAAAAAACATTTAACATCACAATTCCCTTTTGGAAAGATAGTTTGAGTGAATGTCTAATAAAAATGGGAGAACGCTCATGAAGAGTATATTGGTTACAGGTTGTGCAGGTTTTATAGGAAGTAATTTTGTACCATACTTTTTAGAAAAATATTCAGAATACAAGGTTATCAATCTAGACCTTTTAACTTATGCAGGAGATCTTGAAAATCTTAAAGAGATAGAGAATCATCCAAACTATACTTTTATAGAGGGTGATATCAGAGATAGAGATTTAGTAGAAAAACTATTTAAAGAACATGATATCCATGGAGTCATTCACTTTGCGGCGGAATCCCATGTAGATAACTCTATCAAAAACCCAGGTGTTTTTATAGAGACCAATGTAAATGGAACTTATACTTTGGTAGATGTTGCAAAAAACTATTGGATGGAGAAACCTTTTACCTATAAAGAACAGTATAAAAATTGTAGATTTCACCATATCTCAACTGATGAAGTTTATGGAACACTAGGAGAAGCAGGATTGTTTACAGAAACAACACCTTACGCTCCAAACTCACCATATTCTGCCTCTAAAGCATCAAGTGACATGATTGTAAGAAGTTATCATCATACCTTTGGACTAAATACAGTAATAACAAACTGTTCAAACAATTATGGTCCAAAACAACATGATGAGAAGCTTATCCCTACTATCATAAGAAAAGCATTAGCAAATGAATCTATACCGATTTATGGAGATGGTAAAAATATCAGAGATTGGCTCTATGTGTTAGACCATTGCACAGGAATTGATTTAGCTTATCATGATGGAAAATCAGGTGAAACATACAATATCGGTGGACGAAATGAGAGAGATAATCTTTATATTGTTGCTAAGATATGTGAGATTCTTGATGAGAAAGTTCCAACAGGCAAGAGTTATAAAGAGCTTATCACTTTTGTAGCTGATCGTGCAGGGCATGATAGACGCTATGCCATTGATGCAACAAAAATCGAGAATGAACTGGGTTGGAAAGCGGATGAGAATTTTGAAACGGGAATTCTTAAGACCATTGAGTGGTATTTAGAAAAATATAGTATTTAATCGAATACTTGATATTATTAAACTATTATAAATTAAAAGGACTTTTTTGGAAAGTATTATACTCG
>DQTU01000250.1 GCA_015662615.1 Campylobacterales bacterium
CCTGAAAAATATGAAAGGATAGGGGCTAAGATCCCCCGAGGAATTCTTCTGATGGGGGCTCCAGGAACAGGTAAGACACTTTTAGCAAAGGCTGTGGCTGGAGAAGCTGAAGTGCCATTATGATTTTTTATATGCTCGTGATCGTAATTGATAGATGATGATGGTATTGGTCTGGTCTTTTTCATAGAGCTCAAATCCAAGTCGCATCAAGCTGGAATAAAAGGCGATGATAACCTTTATCTCATTGGTGATGGTCATCTTTGCACCGATGAACTCTTTTTGCTCTATAAAAAGTAGGATAGAGAGGTGGAGTTTTAATTTTAACTCTGCTGGCATGGCGTTGTAATGGTGGATGTTTTTCAAAATGTTTTTGTACTCTGTGGGAAAAGGGGTAGCTTTTAGTTTTTTATAACGCCGGAGTCTGCGAAAATACCCCACGCTTTGCCAAAAAAGAAAGAGGGAGATGAGGGCAAAAAGAAGTTGGAACAGTAAAATATAATAAGTCATTATGCCACCTTAATTTGATATAAGATAACATGATAGGATAAAAGGATTAACCATGGAAACATTTTCACTATCCATAGCTGACATTTCCAATAATTCAGATCCTAAATACTTTGAACGAGGATTTGCTTATTTTAAAAAACAGGCAGTCATAAAACTTGATTTCAAAAGATATGATGCAAAAACAATGGCTATCAGGTCAGAGGTAGAAGGAAGTTCTGAAAATATCTATCATCAAAGTATTTTCATAAATGTTCGTGAAAGTGGTATGGTGGATATCGATGGAGATTGCTCTTGTCCTGTTGGGTTTAATTGCAAACATATTGTTGCTGTTTTACTTCAATATATCGAAAATGAAAAGAACAGATATTCTCCTTCTCAAAAGAGAGGTGTGCAATGGCTGAAGGATTTTTCAAAACTCTCATCCACAGAAGAACATGTGCAATACCCAGAGTTTTTGTTATATAGACTTTTTGAACAGGGCACTTATAAAATTCAAGAGCTCAACTTTTATAGAGCAAAAACACTCAAAAAAGGTGCTGTGAGTAAGGGGACGCGATTACGAAACCTTTTACATGAGACTTATAAACATGATTTTGTTGATTCGGACGATTTATCCATTATTCAACTGCTAAAAGCACTTGTCAATACCACATGGTCTGAAGAAGTGACGCTTGAGGGTGAAGTGGGTTTGATGGTGTTGAAGAAGATGGTAAAGAGTGGGAGGTGTTATTATCGAGATGCAATAGAGCCGTTAACATTTTGTAAAGAGATTCTTAATGTCGAGTTTTTTTGGGAAGAGGTAGAGACTCAAAAGAGAAAAATTGTGTCAAATTTAAATCCTGAGGGAACCTTTATCCTGACTTCTCCACCGATGTACATTGACCCAATTAAAAACACGCTTCAAGTAGTGCACTCTAAATTCGACGCAACTTCTATAGACCTTTTACTTCAAGCCCCTGTTGTTGAGGTTGAGGATATCAATCAATTTATGAATAAAGCGTTTGAGATAATACCTGATGTTGATATCCCAATTCCTCAAGAATTTGATTATCATGAGCGGATTATCCCTCTGGTGCCATTGCTTGAACTTAATTGCGGGAAGGATGAAGAGGGAAGGATTGCCCATTACATGCGGCTCTCATTTTTATATGAAGAGCATCAACTTCCACTTTTCCCTCAAAAAGATTTTTTTCGTTTTCAAGAGCAAAATTGTACGGTTCAAATTCTAAGAGATACAGAGAAAGAGAAAGAGGCATTAGAAGCTATACAAGCATATGGTTTTGAGTTAAACAGCCCAAATGGTGAAGCACTATTTTTTAGTTTTGCAGTTCCTGATATGCAGACAGCCATTGAGCGATGGAGAGTATTTTTACAAGAGGGTATCTCTAAGCTTGAAAAATCTAGTTGGATCATCGAAGTGGATGAAAAGTTTAATTTCCAATTTGAGCACAGTAAAGATTTTGTGATACAAAGCGAAGAGAGTGAGACAAATGGTTGGTTTGACCTCTCTTATGAAGTCACTATCGCAGGCACTCAGATCTCGTTGCTTCCCTTAATTACCTCACTGCTTAGAGAATATAATAGCGTTGAGGAGTTACCCAATAAATTAAACCTACAACTTGAAGATGCACGATATTTGCATATCGATGCGGATGAGATAAAGCCGATATTGAGAACGATATTTGAACTTTATGACCATATCGATGAAGACCGTATCAAGATACAACCTCACGATGCACACTTGGTAAGTGGGTTTGAAGATAATAATATTGAGTGGAAAGGAAGCCAAGAGCTGGCTGAGCTCTCTTCTAAGCTACGATCATTTGAGGGGATAAGTGAAGTAAAACCCTCTAAAAATCTTACTGCAACCCTTCGAGAATATCAGCAGTTTGGACTCAATTGGATCAATTTTCTACATGAGTTTCATTTTAGTGGAATTTTAGCAGATGACATGGGACTTGGAAAAACGCTTCAAACACTCTCTTTTTTACAAAAACAAAAAGAGTTGGGATTGCTTACCAAACCAACGCTCATCATCATGCCGACCTCACTCATAGGAAATTGGAAAAACGAAGTTAAAAAATTTACAAATACCCTTAGTGTATTACCCCTTTATGGGGCAGATAGAGCACAACTGTTTGCAAAGATAAAAGAGTTTGATTTGATTTTGAGTACTTATCAACTCGCACTTCGAGACAAAGAAAAATTTGATAAAGAGCAGTTTGGGTACATCATCCTTGATGAAGCACAAAAGATAAAAAATCCAAAAGCAAAAATGACACTAGCCATCAAATCATTTAAATCCAAACATAGATTGGCGCTTAGCGGAACTCCGATGGAGAACCATTTGGGAGAACTTTGGTCGATATTTGACTTTTTAATGCCTGGTTTCTTAGGAACGCTCTCTTTTTTTAAAAAACAGTATCAAACTCCGATAGAAAAAGAGAATGATTTTCTAGTCCAAGAGAAGCTCAAAAGAAAAATTGCCCCTTTTATGCTTCAGCGAACTAAAGATGAGGTTCTTGATGAGTTGCCTGAAAAGATAGAGATTGTCCAGAAAGTTACCTTTGGAAAAAAACAGGCTCTGCTTTATGAAAATGTAAGATTGACCATGGAGCAAAAAGTAAGAGATGCTGTCGCGGACAAAGGGCTATCTCGTTCTCATATCACAATCCTTGATGCCCTATTAAAACTAAGACAGATCTGCTGTGACCCCTCACTACTATCTATTAGTGAAGCGGCCAAAGTAAAAGAGTCTGCAAAGTTAGAGACTCTTTTTGAGTTGGTCGAAGAGTTGTTGTCAGAGGGTAGGAAGATATTGGTTTTTTCTCAATTTACCTCCATGTTAAAGATTATTCAAGAGTCATTGGACGAGAAAAATATCAATTATGCACTTTTGACAGGACAAACACGAAAACGAGATGAGGTGATAGAGAAGTTTAAAAAACCTGATTGTAATATCTTTTTGATAAGTTTAAAAGCGGGTGGAGTAGGGCTAAATCTTGTCGAAGCAGATACCGTGATACATTATGACCCATGGTGGAATCCCGCTGTTGAAAATCAAGCTACAGATAGAGCACACAGAATAGGGCAGACCAAAACAGTTTTTGTCTATAAGCTCGTGGTTGAAAATTCTATCGAAGAGAAAATTGTAAAATTGCAAGAGAAGAAAAAGAGCTTACAAGATGGAATGTATGATACAAATAAAGAGGAAACAGAGAAATTTGATGCTGAGGATTTGATAGATCTATTGAATGCGTAATTACTTATTTGGAATTAAAAATGATATAGTACAACTACCACAATTGTAAGCTTTGACCACACCATAAATTTTATAATACCCCAAGAAAATCAGACAGAAAAATCTAATTTCTTATTCCCAAAAAGCTAAAATAAAAGAAGCTAAATAAAAAGGGTGAAAAATGA